>JASFRE010000013.1:0-20860 GCA_050115055.1 Candidatus Eiseniibacteriota bacterium
TCAGCGAATTGTAGATTCCTGTGCAAGGTGGGTCAATCGCGGGGGGAGCGCCAGCGCGGTCCGCGGGTGGCGGGACCGGTCACGCTGCCCGGTTGGACTGGTGCCGGAGGTGGGATTCGAACCCACACGGGCCAGAGGCCCTGCGGATTTTGAGTCCGCATTGTCTACCAGTTCCAGCACTCCGGCACCGGGACACATTCTGCGTCATCGCCCGGGACGCGGCAAGAGCCGCGCCACCCGGGGCGGGTCCGCAATGGGGACGGCCGCCTGCGCCACCCCCGGTCGCTTCCGCCGGCCCTCGGGGGCTCGCGATGGCTGTGGACGGATGCCCGCCAGGTGCCCGTCGCGGCCCCACTTGACCGGCGGCCGGAGCGCGCGCTATGGTTCCCCCCGGCCCGAGACGAGCTTGGGTGGGGCTGTAGCTCAGTTGGGAGAGCGCCTGTCTGGCAGACAGGAGGTTCACGGGTTCGATCCCCGTCAGCTCCACCAGATCCTGGCGCCCGTCCTCCCGGTCTCGATCCGGGCGGTCGGGCGCCTTCTTCGTGCGGTCCCGGACGGTCCGGCCACCCGCCGAGCTGCGAGACAGCCGCGGCGCAGCCGGCGGTCCACCGGCCCCCCGGGTCGCCGCGCAACGCCCCGGGAACCGCCGCCCCCGGCACGATCCGCGCCGGCCGCGCACCCCAGACGAGGTCCGCCGAGTGAGTCCGCGTTTCGAGGTGATCGAGCACCCCGCCGGCGCCAGCCTGAGCCCGGTTCACATGGCCCGCCTGCCGAACGGTGTCAGCCTGCTCGTCAAGGAGATGCCGCACTCGCCGGCGGCCTACGTGTCGATCTGGTGCCAGACCGGTGCGGCCCACGAAGACCCGCGTCACGCCGGCATCTCGCACTTCCTCGAGCACATGTTCTTCAAGGGGACCGAGCGTTTCGGCCCCGGCGAGATGGACCGTGTCATCAAGGGGATCGGTGGTGACAACAACGCCGCCACCTCGCTCGAGTACACCTGCTACTACGCCGCCGTGCCGGCCGAGCGCTACCAGACGGCGCTCGAGGTGCTGGTCGATGCGCTGCGCCACTCGGTGTTCGACGGCGGCGAGATCGAGCGCGAGCGCCAGGTGGTGGTCGAAGAGATCGCGCGCAAGGAGGACGATCCCGAGGGCAAGGTCTTCCTCGACCTGCAGGAGACGCTGGGCGCCGACAGCCCCTACGGGCGCTCGGTGCTAGGGACCCCGGAGGCCCTGGCGTCCATCGATGGCGACGTCTTCCGGGCCTACCTGGCGGAGCGCTACACGGCTCCGAACCTCTGCCTGGTCGTGGCCGGCGACGTGCGGCGCGACGCGGTGTACGGGGCCGTCGACGGCTTCCTCGCCGATGCGGCCGCAGGCTCCCCGAACCGGGTCGAGCCCTTCGGCTGGCAGCCGGTCGCCGCCGCGGAGCGCCGCATCCCGCGCGATGTGCAGCACACCTACCTGGCGCTCGGGATGCGCACACCGGGGCTCGCCGACCTCGACCTGGCCTACGACCTCGAATTGCTGGCGACGGTGCTCGGCGAGGGGCGCAGCTCGCGCCTGGTCCGGAGGCTCCGCGAGGAGCTCGGCATCGTCACCTCGATCTCGGCCTGGACCTGGGACCTGACGGCGGGCGGGGTCTTCGCGGTCTCTGCCAGCCTCGAGCCGGCGCACGAGGCGCAGGTGCGCGAGGAGGTGGGGCGCATGCTGCGCGAGGTCTGCGAGCAGCCGATCACTCCACGCGAGCTCGAACGAGCGCGCACCATGGCGATCGCCGATTACCGCATGTCCACCGAGACGGCCGCCGACGTGGGGGAGACGCTGGGCTACGCCCACGTCACCACCGGCGTCGCCGAGGCGCTGCGCTACGTCGAGCGGCTGCGCGCCGTGAGCCCCGAGCGCCTGCAGCGCGCGGCGCGTGACTGGCTGACCCTCGACCACGCGGTCACCGTCACCCTGCACCCGCAGGACGGGGCGCTGGCACCGCATGCGGCGGCCGGCGCAGCGGCGACCGGGGACGGCGCCCGGAGCGACGATCCCGGCGGCGCGATGGACGACGACGATGCTTGATCTGGCGCACGTCAGCAGACGGCGGCTGTCGAATGGCCTGACCTTCCTGGCCGACACCGAGGTCGAGAACGACATCGTCGCCCTGAAGCTCCACTTCCACCTGGGAAGCCTCTACGAGGACGACGCCGAGGCGGGTCTCGGCAGCTGTGTCGCGCGCATGCTGCTGATGGGCGCCGCGGACCGGCAGGCCGCCGACCTCGCCCTCGATCTCGAGAGCCTCGGTGTGCGGCTCCACACCGGGGTCGGCAACGAGAACGGCATCGTGTCACTGGTCTGCCCGCGCGACGTCTTCGAGGCCGGCTTCGAGATCATGCTCGACATCCTGACCGCGCCGACGTTCCCGGAGCACGAGCTGGAGCGCGACCGGCAGCGGACGATCGGCAAGATCCGCGCGCGCCTCGATCACCCCTTCTCACACGCGGTCGACCTGTTCGACGAGACGTTCTACCGCGATCACCCCTATCACAAGCCGGCGATCGGCTACGAGGCCGCCGTGGCCGGGTTCACGCGCGCGCAGCTCGTCGACTGCTGGGAGCGGGCGCTGCGCCCGGAACACATGGTGGCGGCGCTCGTCGGGCGCGTCAGTACGGCCCAGGTCGTCGCCGGGCTCGAGCGTCGGCTCGTGAAGCGCGACAACGGTCACCACACGCCGCGTCCCGGCCGTCAGCCGGGCGCCGAGCCGGCCGAGCGCCTGGAGACCCGCCGCACGCAGACCGCCTGGATCGTCATCGGCTGGCCGGCACCGCCGGTGGGCCACGACGATGCGGCGGCGATGACGCTCCTCACGTCGATCCTCGGTGGATCGATGGACTCGCGGCTCTTCACCGAGCTCCGCGACAAGCGCGGGCTGGCCTACGAGGTCGGTGCGCAGTACCGCGGCTACGCCGGTCCGAGCTGCACGATCACCTACATGGGCACCGGCGGCGAGCAGTTCGCGGCCGGCCGCCAGGGGATGCTCGACGAGGTGGAGCGCCTGCGGGACGAGGGGCCGACCGCCGCGGAGGTCGAGCGGGGGCGCAGCTACCTCGACGGTTCCTACCGCATGGCGATGGAGCGCAACTCGCAGCGCGCGTCGACCTACGGTGTCCACGAGCTGTTCGGCCTGGGCTATGATCACGCGGTGCGCTTCCTGGAGCGGCTCGAGCGCCTGGAGGCCGACACGCTGCGGGAGGTGGCGGTCCGCTGGTGGCGGGGTCCGACCAGTGCCGCGGTCGTTCCGGAGCAGAACGGCGAGAAGCCGGGTTCAACGGGTTCACCCTGAGCCCGGCGCCGGCGGTGGCGCGATGCGGCCCGGCCACGGGGGTGCGGCAGCCGGGCGCCGGATGGGTCGGCCGCCCTCACCGCGCCCCGCTGGAACGTCCCGGAGAGCGCCGATGTTCCTGTCTCCCGACATCCTCCTCGTCGTCGTCCCGGTCTTCCTGCTGGCCATCTGCCTGCACGAGGCGGCGCACGCCTTCGTCGCCGACCGCCTCGGTGATCCGACCGCCCGCGAGCTCGGGCGACTCACCCTGAATCCGCTGCGGCACCTCGACGTCATCGGCACCATCGTCTTCTTCGTCGCCGGCTTCGGCTGGGCCAAGCCGGTGCCGGTCGACCCGCGACGGCTGCGCGATCCGCTGCGTGATGGCGTCTGGATCGCTGCCGCGGGCCCGGGCGCCAACGTGGTGCTGGCCCTGGCGAGCGCCATCCTGCTGCGGGTGGTCGTCGCCAGCGGCGGTGCCGGGGCAGGGACCGTGACCGCCGGCGTTGCCAGCTTCCTCAACCTGTCGGTGACCGTGAACCTGGTGCTGGCGCTCTTCAATCTGATCCCGCTGCCGCCACTCGACGGCTCGAAGGTGCTGCTCGGTCTCCTGCCGCGTGACGCGGCGGCCAGGTTCGCGCGGGTCACTGCCGCCGGCCCGGCCATCCTCTTCGGGCTCATCATTCTCGGCAATGTCTCCGGGCACAGCTTCTTCGGCGCCGTGCTCTGGCCAGCCGTCGACTTCGTCCGTGGCGTCCTGATGTTCGGCATGGGCTGACCGGACGGCAGGCGGCTGGTCGCCGCATCCGTACCAGCCAGACCCGCGGTCGACGGCCCACGCCGCGCCGGCCGCGAGACGCTTGCAGCCGCCCGCAACCGCCGCTACGATCGGGCGATGCTCGACGACGCCGACACCCGCGCGGAGACCGACGCGCCCGACGACGCAGCGATCGACCAGGCCCCGGTGGGCGACGGGACAGCGACGGCGGCGAACCCGGCCGCCGAGCGCTCGACCGAGGGCGCCGACACGTCCGCCACCGGGAGTGAGACCGCCGGCGGCGACGTCGCCTCCTCGTCGGACCCGTTGGACGCCCCGGCCGATCCTGCCCTCAGCGCCCTGCGCGCGGCGCTCCGCATCAAGCTCGACAGCTTCGAAGGGCCCCTGGATCTGCTCCTGCACCTGATCCGGCGCGAGAAGCTCGACATCCACGACGTGCCGATCGCCCGCATCACGCACCAGTACCTCGAGATGATCCAGACCATGCAGCTCCTCAACCTCGAGGTGGCCGGGGAGTTCCTGGTCATGGCGTCGACGCTGATGCGGATCAAGGCACGCACGCTGCTGCCGCCGTCGCCGCTCGAGGACGACGACGAGGAGTCGATCCAGACGCGTGAGGATCTGATCCGCCGGCTGATCGAGTACCGCAAGTACAAGGAGGTGGCGACGCACCTGCGCGGACACGAGGAGAGCCGCGCGCACCATCACGCCAAGGGCTACACGCCGCGCATCGAGTCGGACGAGCCGCTGCCGCTCAAGCCGACGTCGCTCTTCCGGCTGGTCGATGTGCTGAGAGAGGTGCTCGCCCGGCAGCGCGAGATCGATCCGGTCCACCAGGTGCAGCTCCCGCCGGTCACCGTCGAGGAGCGCATGGAGCACATCCGCGAGATGTTGGCAGGGGCGTGGGGCCAGATGCGCTTCGAGGAGGTGCTGGTCGACTGCCGGACACGGATCGAGATCATCACCACCTTCATGGCGCTCCTCGAGCTGATCCGGCTCGGCGAGGTCATGGCCCGCCAGTACGAGGAGTTCGGCGACATCTGGCTGTTCGAGCCCGAGCGCCTGCGCGGCGGGCTACCGGCGATCGATGACGCCGGAGACGCCGAGGACCGGGAGGACGCGGTGGACAGCGGGGACGCCGATCCGCCGGGCACCGGAGTTCCCGACGCCCGGCCACCCGCGGCACCCACAGGAGAGGATCCGTCATGAGCGACGCCACGACCCCGGATCGCGCCGAGCTCAGGGGCATCGTCGAGGCCGTGCTCTTCGCGCACGACGCACCGGTGACGACGCAGATGCTGCTCGACGTCATTCCGGGTGTCGAGGCAACTGACGTGCGGGAGGCGGTGCGTGATCTCGGCCGGCGCTACGACGAGAACGACCACGCCATCGAGATCGTCCGGGTCGCTGGCGGCTACCAGGTCTGCACGCGGCAACGCTGGTCGACGTGGATCGCGCGCTTCCAGCGTGGCAAGCGTCGCGTGCGCCTGTCGCGGGCCGCGGTCGAGACCCTCGGCATCGTCACCTACCGCCAGCCGGTGACGCGGGCCGAGGTCGAGGATATCCGCGGTGTCGATACCGGTGGCGTCATGCACACGCTGCTCGAGCGCGGACTGATCGCGGTGAAGGGGCGCGCGAAGACGGTGGGGCGGCCGCTGCTCTACGCCACCACCCCCGAGTTCCTCGAGTACTTCGGCCTCGACTCGCTCGACGATCTGCCGCAGCTCTCCGAGATCGAGGAGCTGGTCAAGGACAGCGCCGAGATCCTCGAGGAGATCGAGGCGCTCGCCGGCCCCGACGAGAGCGGCCCGGAGGCGAGCGGCCCGGAGGCGAGCGGCCCCGAGGAGAGCGGCCCGGAGGCGAGCGGCCCGGAGGCGAGCGGCCCGGAGGCGAGCGGCCCGGAGGAGAGCGGCCCGGAGGAGAGCCGCCGGGACGCGAGCAGCTCCGAGGCGGCGAGTGCGGAACCGCGGGAGGCCGAGCTCTCGGGAGCCGCGGCGACCGAGGACGCGGTGCTGGGACCGGAGGATACCGGCGACGAGGCGCTCGACGGAGCGCCCGCTGCGACCCGCGACGCCGCCGCTTCCGAGGTGGACGGTTCCGAGGTGGAGGGGCCCGAGATGGGCGGTTCCGAGGTGGACGACGACGTGGAAGGTCCCGTCCCGGCCGCTCCCCTGGTGGCGGGACCGGGGCACCCCGGCGCGCCGGGGCCGACGCGCCTCGAGCCGGCCGCGCCCTTGCCGACGGTGCCGCCGGCCACCGACGAGGTCCCCGACGAGCGCGTCGCGCCGCGCGAGCAGGACGCCCGGGTCGCCGGCGCGTCCGAACCGGATCCACTCCCGGACTAGCGAGCCGGCCAGGCGACTCCCCGGGTCGCATCGACGCGTCGCGCCGCGTCGCGCCGAGTGCCGGCCGCCACCGCGAGGGCGGTGCGCGGAGGCCACCACGCGCGGCATTGTCAGCCGTGCGTTTCCCTGTAACCATGGGCACATGGACCGTTCACGCGGGACCCCGCCAGCGGCATCCGGACCGGGTCCGGGCTCCGGCGGTCCCTCCGATCTCCTCCTCGACCAGCGACCCGTACGCCTGAACCGCTACCTGGCGGCCGCCGGTCTCGCCTCGCGGCGCGGCGTCGAACGCCTGATCGAGGCCCGGCGGGTGACGGTCAACGGCACCGTCGTCGAGCGTCCCGGCACCCACGTGCTGCCGGGGCGCGACCGCGTGATGGTGGATGGCCGCCGTGTCGAGCTCCGGTCGCGAGCGGTCTACATCCTCCTCTACAAGCCGCGCGGCGTCGTGTCGACGGTGGCCGACGATCGCGGTCGCCGGACGGTGCTCGACTGCGTGGCGGACGTCGCCGGTGGCGAGCGTCTGTTCCCGGTCGGACGTCTCGATCTCGACTCGGAGGGGCTCGTGCTCCTCACCAACGACGGCACCCTGACCCACCGGCTGCTGCACCCGCGCTATCACGTCGCCAAGCGCTACCGCGTCTGGACGACGCCGGCGGCACCGGCGACGGCGCTGGCGGCGCTGGCCCGCGGTATCGAGATCGAGCCGGGCATCGTCACGCGGCCGGCCACCGTCGCGCCACGGCGCGATCGGAGCTTCGTGATCGAGCTCCGCGAGGGTCGGAAGCGTCAGATCCGCCTCATGTGCGAGGCGGTCGGGCTCGAGGTGACGCGCCTCGTCAGGATCGCGCTCGGCCCGCTCCGGCTCGGCCGGTTGCGTCCCGGCAGCCACCGGGCGCTCGACCATCGGGAGATCGCCGCGCTGTGGCGTGCGGCGGGGCTGCTCCGACGCCTGCCCGGCGGCGGCTCGGGGTCGGGCTGAGTCGCGGGCGCGAGTCCTTGCCCGGCCGGGGCTTCCGGCGTAGCATGGCGTGCCGCATCGGACCGGTGGGCCGGGTCCCCATCAGACACCCGGAGGGGGTGAGGAGTACGAGCACATCCGTGAAGTCCGCACACCTTGACATCGAGGCGCTGGCCCGTCCCGACATCCGCGATCTGCTTCCGTACCAGCCGGGCAAGCCGGTCGCGGAGCTCGAGCGCGAGCTCGGTATCTCCGGTGCCGTCAAGCTCGCCTCGAACGAGAACCCGCTCGGCCCGTCGCCGCGCGCCCTCGAGGCGATGCGGGCGGCCGCGGCCGAGGTCAACCGCTACCCGGAGGGCGGCTGCTTCTACCTGCGCCGCCGTCTGGCCGAGATGCTCGATGTCGGGCCGGAGCAGCTGGTCATCGGCAGCGGCTCGAACGACCTGATCGAGCTCCTGTGCCACGTGTTCGTGGCGCCGGGCGACGAGATCGTGACCTCGCAGGTGACCTTCCCGATGTACGCGATCGGCGCGCGCATCTCCGGCGGGCGCCTGATCGCGACGCCGGCGCGCGACCTGCACTACGACCTCGAGGCGATGGCGGCGGCGGTCACCGAACGCACGAAGATCGTTTTCATCGCCAACCCCAACAACCCGACGGGTCTCATCGTCACCGCCGACCAGGTCGAGCGCTTCATGGCGGCGATCCCGGAGTCGGTGCTCGTCGCCTTCGACGAGGCCTACATCGAGTACGTCGACGACCCCGACTTTCCTCGCACCTTGGATTACCTGCGCGCCGGGCGTCACGTCTGCATCCTGCGCACCTTCTCGAAGGCCTACTCGCTCGCCGGCATGCGCGTCGGCTACGGGATCATGCCGGCGGCCACGGTCGGGCTGCTGAACCGCGTGCGCATGCCGTTCAACGTCACCAGCGTCGCCCAGGCCGGTGCCCTGGCGGCGCTCGATGACCAGGCCCACGTGCAGCGCTGCGTGCAGGTCAACCGCGACGGCATGGAGATGCTGATCCCCGCGCTCGAGCGTCTCGGCTGCGAGGTGACCCCGTCGTGGGCCAACTTCCTCTTGGTCCGTTTCCCGGGCATCGAGGACCTCGGCGAGCTCCTGAAGGGGCTCGAGCAGCGCGGTGTCATCGTGCGCGGCATGGTGCCCTTCGGTCTGACCGAGCACGTGCGGCTGTCGGTGGGACTGCGCAGTGAGAACGAGCGCCTGCTGGCGGCGCTCGAGGAGCTGCTCGCCTGAGGTCGCCTTCCCGTCCGCCGGAGCATGATCTCCGGTGATTGGCCGGTCCGGGGCGGTCGCCGCCCGGTGGAGGATGCGCACTGCCGATGGAGACGCTGAAGGTCGCGTCGATCGATCGCCTACGCGGCACGTTCGTGGTCCCCGGTGACAAGTCGATCACGCACCGGGCCTACCTGCTCGGCGGGCTCGCCTCGGGAGCGACGACGATCCACAATCCCAATCCGGGTCGCGACTGCGAGGCGAGCCTGCGCGCGATGACCTGCATGGGGGCACGGGCCACGGTGGTTGGCGAGGGGGCGGTGCAGCTCGAGGGCGTCGCGGGCGAGCTGGCCGAGCCGCCCGACGTCGTCGATTGCGGCAACTCCGGCACCACGATGCGTCTCCTGGCCGGTGTCGCCGCGCAGCTCCGCGGCGTCACGGTCATGAGTGGCGACGCGTCGCTGCGTGGTCGCCCGATGCACCGCATCATCGAGCCGCTCGAGCGCATGGGGGCCGAGATCTGGTGCCGCGACGGCGGCCTGGCGCCGCTCGTCCTGCGCGGCGGCGGCCTGCACGGCATCCGCTACGAGCTGCCGATGGCGAGCGCCCAGGTCAAGTCGGCGGTGCTGCTCGCGGGGCTCGCCGCCAGCGGGCGCACAACCGTCGTCGAGCGGCTCGTGTCGCGCGATCACACCGAGCGCATGCTGCGTCACTTCGGGGTCGAGCCGGAGATCGAGCCGCTCCGCCGGCGGCGCGCCGGCGGCGCGCCGGCCGCGGCGACGGGGACAGGAGCCCCGGGGAGCGCGCCGTCCGCAACCGCCGCCGCCGCCGAGCTCCTGGGCCCCCGCACGATCACGGTGCGGGGTGGCTCGCTGCCACGCGGTGCCGAGATCCGCGTGCCGGGAGACCCGAGCGCCGCGGCCTTCTTCGTGGTGGCGGCGCTGGTGCACGGCGACGCCGAGATCACCGTCGAGAACGTCGGCGTCAACCCGACGCGGCGCGGCATCCTCGACGCCCTGATCGAGATGGGCGGCGCCATCGAGGTGCGCGGCGTCACGCAGAACGGTCACTTCGAGCCGGTGGCGACCGTCGTCGCCCGCTCGAGCGAGCTCAGGCCGATCGAGCTCGCGGGCGACCGGATCCCGGCGATCATCGACGAGCTGCCGGTCTTCGCCGTGGCCGCGGCGTTCGCCAGCGGCAGCAGCGTGGTGCGCGATGCCGGCGAGCTGCGCTTCAAGGAGTCCGACCGCATCACCCTCATCTGCCGCAACCTCGCGGCCTGCGGCGTGCGCATCGAGGAGCGCCAGGACGGTTTCGTGGTGCACGGCGGCGCGCGACCGCACGGCGCCGAGGTCGAGGCGGAGGGCGACCATCGCATCGCCATGGCGATGGCGGCGCTCGGACTGGCGGCCCGCGGCACGATGACGATCGGCGGCGCTGGTGGCATCCCGACCTCGTTCCCGGACTTCGTCGAGCAACTGCGACGCGCCGGCGGGGTGCGCTGATGGGGCGGCATCCCGAGGTCTCGCGCATGGTGATCGCCATCGATGGCCCGGCAGCGGCTGGCAAGAGCACGACCGCCCGCGGGATCGCCCGCCGGCTGGGCCTGCTCTACGTCGACACCGGGGCGATGTACCGGGCCCTGTCGATCAAGGTCGTACGTCACGGTGTCGATGCCGGCGACGCGGCGGCGGTCGCGGCGCTGCTGTCCGGCACCACGGTATCGCTCGAGGCACGGATCGAGACCGCGGGCGGCGATGCCGATGCAGCCCCACGCGTCGCCGTGCTCCTCGACGGCGAGGATGTCACGGGCCTCCTCAGGACCGAACAGGTTGGCGAGGTGGCGTCGACGATCGCCCAGCACCGGGCGGTGCGTGCCTTCCTGGTCGAGCAGCAGCGCCGGCTGGCGGCCGGCGCCGGGGTCGTCATGGAGGGGCGGGACATCGGCACCGTCGTCCTGCCGGACGCCGACCTCAAGGTCTACCTGGTGGCCGGCACCGAGGAGCGTGCCCGGCGGCGCCGCCAGGAGATGGCCGATCGCGGCATCGAACTCGAACTCGACGCGGTGCGCCGGATGATCGTCGAGCGCGATCGCCGCGACCGCGAGCGCGAGGAGAGCCCGCTCAAGGCCGCGCCGGAAGCCGTCACCATCGACACCACGCGGCTCACGATCGACGGA
Organism: Candidatus Eiseniibacteriota bacterium; assembly: GCA_050115055.1. Classification (GTDB taxonomy): domain Bacteria; phylum Eisenbacteria; class RBG-16-71-46; order CAVPCR01; family CBDCWB01; genus JASFRE01. The sequence goes on from JASFRE010000013.1 coordinate 10,814, forward strand.
CAGATCGAGGCGGTGATCGCCGAGGTCGAGCGCCGCCTGGCCGCGGCCCGGCAGCCCGGCCGCCGGCCCGGCGTCGGGGCCTGAGCCATGGCGGCGGGCTACTGGGTGGCGCACGCCGTCGCCGCCGGGCTGGCGCGGGCCCTCTTCGGCTGGCGGGTCGATGGGCGGGAGCACATCCCGGCGACGGGAGGATTCATTGTCGCCGCCAACCATATCGCGTATGCTGATCCCCCGCTGATCGGCGCCGCCGCGCCCCGCCGGCTGGCCTATATGGCCAAGCGTGAGCTGTTCGGCGTTCCCTTGCTCTCCGGACTCATCCGTTCCCTGGGTGCGTTCCCGATCCGGCGGCAGGGGCTCGACCGGCAGGCGCTGCGCGAGGCGGCGCGATTCCTGGCCGCCGGCTCCGGCCTCCTGGTTTTTCCGGCCGGCACGCGCCAGCGAGGGAGCGAGCCGTTGCCGGGCCGGCCCGGCGTGTCGCTGCTGGCCGCGCAGGCCGGCGTGCCGGTCGTGCCGACCCGGATCGAGGGCTCGGCCGCGCTCTGGCGGGCGCTCTGGCGGCGCCGGCGGCTTCGCATCCGCTTCGGGGCGCCGCTGCCGCCGCCGTCGAGCGGCGGCGACGGCACGGAGCGACAGGATCTGCGGGCGTACACGACGCGTCTCATGGAGGCGATCGAGGCGCTCGCCGACGACGCCACCCGGACCCCCGGGTCCGGATCACCCGGATCGTCACCCGACTGATCCGCCCACTCCGGGGCGGCAGCGGTCGACGTCCGACAACCCGGCGACCGGGGATCGATCGATCCCCCGAGGCCGGCGCGCATGCACCCGCGGCTTGCCGGGATCCGGCAGCCCGATGACCGGCATACGAGGAGGAACGTTCGTTCATGCTCGACGAGACTCAAGACAACCCCAACCCCGAGACCGAGACCCCGGCGAGCGCCGAGGCGGAGGCCCCGGGCACCGACACGGCCACCGCGGCCGAGTCGCAGTCCACCCAATCCCGAACCACCACCCGGTCCGCTCCGGCGGGCACGCTCCTCATCGACGACGAGGACGACTACAGCGATGACGAGCGCGATGCGCTCATGAGCATGTACGAGGAGTCGTTCGGCGCCGTCAAGGAGGGCGAGATCGTCAAGGGACGTGTCCTCAGGGTCGGCGAGAGCGAGGTGATGGTCGATGTCGGCTTCAAATCGGAAGGCGTCATCGCCATCGACGAGTTCCCCGAGCCCGAGGCGATCCACGCCGGCGACGAGATCGACGTCTTCCTCGAGAAGATGGAGAACCAGGACGGCCTGGTGGTGCTATCGAAGCAGCGCGCCGACTTCGTCAAGGTGTGGGACAAGGTCAAGGATGCCGCCGACTCGGGCATGGTCGTCGAGGGACGCCTGCTCCGCAAGATCAAGGGGGGCGTCGTGGCCGATCTCTACGGCGTCGAGGCCTTCCTGCCGGGCAGCCAGATCTCGATTCGCCAGGTGCACAACCTGGACGAGCTGTTCAACCAGACCCTGCGTTTCAAGATCATCAAGCTCAACAAGCGACGTCGCAATATCGTCATCTCGCGACGGGCGGTGCTCGAGGAAGAGCGCGAGAAGATGAAGACGCAGCTCCTGACCGAGCTGGAGAAGGGCCAGATCCGCGAGGGCACGGTGAAGAACATCACCGATTTCGGCGCCTTCGTCGACCTGGGCGGCATCGACGGGCTGCTCCACATCACCGACATGTCCTACGGCCGGGTGACGCACCCGTCGCAGGTCGTCAAGATCGGCGACACGATCAAGATCAAGGTGCTCAACTTCGATCGCGATCGCGAGCGCATCTCGCTCGGCCTGAAGCAGCTCCAGCCCTACCCGTGGGAGAACGTCGACGAGAAGTACCCGGCCGGCTCCAGGGTGCAGGGGCGGGTGGTCTCGATCACCGACTACGGCGCCTTTGTCGAGCTCGAGGAGGGTGTCGAGGGGCTGGTGCACGTCTCCGAGATGTCCTGGACCCGTCACGTCCGCCATCCCTCCAAGGTGGTGTCGATCAACGACCAGGTCGAGGCGGTCGTGCTCAAGGTCGACAAGGAGCACGAGAAGATCTCGCTCGGTATGAAGCAGGTCGAGCCCGACCCGTGGGAGACGCTCGACATCAAGTACCCGCCGGGAACGCGGCTGGTCGGCAAGGTCCGCAACCTCACCAACTTCGGTGCCTTCGTCGAGATCGAGGAGGGGATCGACGGTCTGGTGCACGTCTCCGACATGTCGTGGACCAAGCGCGTCATGCATCCCTCCGAGATCGTCAAGAAGGGCGAGGACGTCGAGGTCGTGGTGCTCAAGATCGACAAGGACGAGCGCCGCGTGTCGCTCGGCATCAAGCAGACCGTGCCATCGCCGTGGGAGGAGATGACCGATCACTTCCCGCCCGATCACCTCGTCAAGGGCAGGATCAAGCGTCTGCTCGACAAGGGTGTCGTCGTCGACCTGGGCGACGAGATCGAGGGCTTCGTGCCGGTCTCGCAGCTGCAGCTCGACATCGTCGACAAGCCCGAAGAGATCTTCAAGGAGGGCGATGAGCTGCCGCTCGCGGTCATGCGCGTCGATCCGGATCAGCAACGCATCGTGCTGAGCGTCAAGCGCGCCATGGACGTGCAGGACACGGTGGCGCTCGACGAGTTCAACTCGACCTACGGCTCGCGCCGCCAGACTCTGGGCGAGATCGCCGGCGTGACCAGCGAGGAGCTGCGCGCGGCCGGTGAGCGCGCGGCGGCCGAGGAGGCCGGGAAGGAGGCCGCACGCCAGCAGGAGGAGGCGTCCGAGTCGGAGAGCGCCGGCGACGGCGGCGATGCCGACGCCTCCGAGGGGGACGGCGACGCGACGACCGGTGACGACGACTCCGAGGAGTCGCGGCGCGAGTCGTCCGATCCGTCGTAGGCCCGTAGGCCGCCTCGAGCCGCGGAGACGATCGACGGCGCCGCGGTGCCCGCGCCGGATGTGCGGGCACCGGGCGCCGTTGCCGTCTCGAGCGCCGGTGGTGTCGCGTCCCCAGACAGCCCCCGCTCGCCAAGTCCCGAGAGGTCCCGCGTGAGCCACGAGCACCCGGATGCCGCCCGACGCATCGCCATCCAGACCTTCGGCTGCCGCCTGAATCAGAGCGACTCCGAGGGCATGCGTGCGGCGCTGCTTGCCGCGGGGCACACGATCGTGTCGCCGCGTGACACGGCCGACATCTACGTCATCAACACCTGCAGCATCACGGGTCAGGCCGAGGCCGATGCGCGGCGCGCCGTGCGCCGGGCGGTCGAGCGCGGTGCCGGCGGGGCGCGGATCGTCGTCACCGGCTGCTACGCGCAGCGCGCGCCGGCCGAGGTCGCCGCCCTGCCCGGGGTCGAGCTCGTGGTCGGTAACGATCGCAAGACCGAACTGCCGGAGCTGATCGGGGAGACCTCTCCCTCGGCCCGCACCGCGGTGGGCGACATCGGCGCAGTGAGCGCCATTGCCGAGTTCCCGGTGCCGCTCGACACCGGCCGCACGCGCGCCTACCTGCGGGTGCAGGACGGCTGCGAGGACCGCTGCACGTTCTGCGTCGTGCCGGAGACCCGGGGCGGTTTCCGCAGCCTGCCGGTCGGGCGCGCCGTCGAGCGCCTGGGCGAGCTGGTGGCGGCCGGCTATCGCGAGATCGTGCTGACCGGCGCCAACCTGAGCTCCTACGGTGCCGAACGCCCCGACGGTCCGGTGCTGCACGATCTCCTGGCGGCGCTCCTCACCGTGCCGGGCGATTTCCGGCTGCGGTTGTCTTCATTCGAGCCATCCGACGTGACGCCGGAGCTCGTCGAGCTGCTGGCCGATGCCGAGCGGCTCTGCCGCCATCTCCACCTGCCGGCGCAGAGTCTCGACGACGGTGTCCTGGAGCGCATGCGGCGGTCGTACGATGCGGCGACGGTGGCGGCGATCGCCACCAGGCTGCGCAGGCGCATTCCCGGGCTGGCACTCGGGACCGACCTGATGGTCGGCTTTCCCGGCGAGTCGGAGAGCGCGTTTCAGACGACGAGACAACGACTTGAGTCGCTTCCTTTCACCTACTTTCACGTCTTCCCCTACTCGCCGCGCCCGGGCACCGCGGCCGGTCGCGAGGAGGATGACGTACCGCGTGAGGTGAAGCGGCGAAGGTCGCTCGAGCTGCGTGAGCTGGGCAGCGCGAAGGCCGCGGCGTTCGCGGGCAGCCAGGTCGGCCACCCCGTGCGCGTCCTGGTCGAGCGTTCCGACGCCTCGGGTCAGTATCTGCGCGGCTACACCGATAACTACCTCAGAGTCCGGGTGCCGGCCGACGGCGGGCCGACGAATCGCTTCGTCGCGCTCGAGCTCGAGCCGGCCCATCTCGAGACCGTGCAGACCGGGCAGGTGCCCGGCCCCAGCCGCTAGCCCACGGCGACCCGCCGGGGTGCCGGGGGGTGGACCGTGTGGTGTTTCTACGTGCTGCTGGTGATCGCGCTCGTCGCCGTGGTCGTCGTCTTCGCCCTGGCCAATGCCGCCCAGCCGGTGACCGAGATCGTGCTCTGGGACTGGGGTGGCCATGTCGCGCTGCGCGACGTGTCGCTGGCCCACGCGATGCTCGCCGCCTTCGCGGCGGGCGTGGCGGTCATGCTGGTCGTCCTCCTGGTCCGCGAGGCCGGGCGCGGCCGCCGGCTGCGGCGCGCCGAGCAGCGCCGGCGTGAGCTCGAGGAGGAGCTCGCCGCCATCCGCCATCTGCCGTTCGAGGAGCCGCTGTCGCGCTTCCTGCCACCGGAGGCGTGACCCGGGGCGACGCGCATGAACCGGGGATTGAGCACCGAGCTGCCCGAGCTGTCGGCACTCGCGAGCTCGCCGCTCGCGTGGGCGCTGCTGCTGTTCCTCGTGGCCGTCCTGGCGCTCCTCGTGGCGCTGGTGCGTGGCGGCGGCGAGGGGGCGTCGCGGGCGGCGACCGCCGCCGCGACCTTCGGGGGGCGCCTGCCGCCTGCCTCGCGCTACGTCGCGGCACTGCACGCCTGGATCACCGGCCGCATGGCGGCGGCCGAGCAGGCGCTCCGGCAGGTGCTGGCCGCGGACCCGCATCATGTCGACGCCGCGTTGCTGGTGGCGCGACTCGAACGCCGGCGCGGTCGCCTCGACCGGGCACTGGCGGTGGATCGCGAGCTGCTGACGCGTCACGATCTGTCGCCGCGCCAGCGCGTCGATGCGCTGGCGGCGCTCCTGGCCGATGCCCTGGCGCTCGGCTACGGCGCCACGCAGCTCGCGCCGCTGGCCGATGCGCTGCTCGCCCTCGAGCCGACTCACCCGGAGGCGCTCGACGTCGCCATCGCCGCCTGCCGCGAGCGCGGGGCGCTGGCGGGCGCCATCTCGCGCATCGAGCAGGCGGCGCGCGAGCAGCTGCGCCGGCACGGCACGACCGACGGCGCCGCGCTCCGGGCGGCGATCGCCACCCAGAAGGCGCTGTTCCTCTGCCGGGAGGGGGATGCGCTGAGGCGCCGCGGCGAGCTGGACGCCGCTCGGCGGTTCTATCGCCGCGCGCTCCGTCACGACGAGACGCACGCGGCACCCTACCTCGGACTGGCGGCGCTCGCCGCCGCCCATGATCGCATCGACGAGGCGCTCGGCTGGTTCCGGCGCGCGGCGTCGCGGGCGCCGGCCGAGCTCCTGGTCGACGGCCTGGAGGGGCTCGACGATCCGCGCGCGGCGCGCCAGCTCGAGACGCTCCTCGAGACGGCGCTCGCTGCCGACCCGGGGCGCCCGCTGCTCCGTCTGGCCCTCGTGCGTCACCTGCGCCGGCGCCGTGATGACGCACGCGCGCTGGCCGAGGTGCGGCGCGGCATCGAGCTCGGCGATCGCTCGCCGGCGCTGGTACGGGCCGGGGCCGAGCTGCTGCGGCGACGCGGGGCGACCGGTGAGGCGCTCGACCTGGTGCTCGACGCGCTCGCCGGCGAGCCGGCGTCCGGCGCGTCGGCCTACGGGCGCGCGAGCTGGCGCTGCCGGCGCTGCGGGGCGGGCACCGCCCGCCATGCCTGGCAGTGCCCGCGGTGCGGGGCGTGGGATGCCGTCGAGGCGCCGGCCGTGGCGACAGCGCCGGCCGTGGTTTGACCCTCCGCGGCGCCCGGTGGTAAGGTGCCGCGCATGGTGACCCTGCGCGCCGTCGGCGTGGGCGCGACCGGGCGACACGTCCCGCATCGTCTCGCCCATCGCGTCGCGCTCCTCCTCGTCCGTCTCGCGACGCTCCTCGTCGTGTCGCTGGTCGTCGTGTCGCTGGCCGTCGTGCCGCCGGCCAGCGCCACGCCGGCCGCCGATCTCGCCGAGGCCGAGCAGGCCGTCCAGGCCGGCGAGATCCACCGCGCGCTCGAACTCTACCGGCAGGTTGCGTCCGATCCCGGCAGCGGCCCGGGGGCGGAGGCGCTGGCCGCGCTCTGCCAGCTCAGCCCGGACGCCGACGAGGCAGTCGAGGCGGCGACCCTGCTCCTCGAGCATCATCGCGATCACCCGCTCGCCTGGCACGCGGCCGAGCTGCTCGGACACTTCCGGGCAGCCGGTGGCGCGTACCGGAGCGCGGCGCGGCTGTTCGCCTCGGCGGCTGCCCAGCTCAGCGACGGTGATCCGGCGCACGATCGTCTCGAGCTCCTGCGTGGTCGCGCCTTGCTCGGTGCCGGCGAGGCGAGCGAGGCTCGTGAGGTCTTCGACGCCATCATCAGGCGGCGACACGGCGACGCCATGGCCGCCGCGGCGCTGCTCGGCGCCGGGGACGCCGCCCTGATGCGCGCCGACCACGGTGAGGCGGCGAGGATCTACCGGGAGTACCTGGCGCGCTTCCCGCATGCCGACGGTGTCCCGGTCGCGCTCTCGCAGCTGGCCCGCGCCTTCGACCAGGCCGCCGCCCCCGACTCGGCGCTCGCCACGCTGGGGCGCCTGGTCGCCGATTACCCGGAGTCGATCGAGGCGGCGGCGGCGCGCGACCGACTGCGCGAGCACCAGGCGGCGCGCGGCGGCGCGGGATCGCCCGGGGACCTCCCGGTGCTCGAGCAGGACGCGCCACGCGGCCACTACGCGCTGCAGGCGGGTGCGTTCGGGCGCGAGGAGAATGCCCAGGAGCTGGCGCGCCATCTCCAGGAACTCGGCCTTCCCGACGTCCGCATCGAGCGCGAATTGCGCGACGACGGCAAGGTCTTCTACCGCGTGCGACTCGGCGCCTACCGCGACCCGGAGGAGGCCGAGGCCGCCGGGCAGGAGCTGCGCGCGAAGCACGGCCTCGTCTGCACCGTCGTCCTGCGCTGAGCCCCGGAGCCCCGACATCGATGGCGGACACCGATCGATCCACCCCTGACGCCGGCAAGGCCACCAGCGCCCCGACCCCGTCGGCGGAGCCCGCGAGGGGTGTCACGCCGACCCGCACCCTGACCGGCGACGGACGGCGCGCGCCCGTCACGGCGCGCACCGGTGGCTCGTCGGCGGATCGCCTGACGCCGATGATGCGGCAGTACCGCGCCGCCAAGGCCGAGCATCCCGATGCCATCCTCTTCTTCCGGATGGGCGACTTCTACGAGATGTTCGACGAGGATGCGATCCTGGTCGCGCGCCTGCTCGGCATCACCCTGACCACGCGAGACAAGAAGTCGGGACATCCGATGGCCGGCGTGCCGTGGCACTCGGCCGAGGGCTACATCGCGCGTCTCGTCAAGCTCGGCTATCGCGTCGCCATCTGCGACCAGGTCGAGGACCCGAAGCTCGCCAAGGGCCTGGTCGAGCGCAAGGTCACCGAGCTCATCACGCCCGGCACCGCCATCCAGCAGGGCCTGGTGATCGAGAACGACAACAGCTACCTGGCCGCACTCTGTGCGGCGGGCGACGGCCGCTGGGGCGTGGCGCTCGTCGATGCCTCGACCGGCGAGCTGATGGCGGGGGAGTTCGAGCTCGAGACCTTGCTCCAGGAGCTCCTGCGCCGGCCGGTGGTCGAGCTCCTGGCGCCCGAGGACCTGACGCTTCCCGAGAGGGCCCGGCGGCCCGCCGACCCGGAGGCGCCACCGATCATGGTGACCGAGCGCGCGCCGTGGTGCTTCGATCCGGCGCTCGGCCGGCAGCGCCTCCGGCAGCACCTCGGCACCGCGTCGCTCGATCCCTTCGACGCCGAGGATCTCGAGAGCGGTCTCGGCGCCGCGGCGGCGCTGCTCGACTACCTGGCGGAGATGCGTGGCTCGGAGCCGCGCCATGTCACCAGCCTGCAGCGGCTCCGGCCGCGCACGGCGATGACGCTCGATCCCGCCACGCTCATCCACCTCGACGTCGTGCCGCGCCGTGGCGAGTCGGCCGAGGGCACGCTGCTCGGCGTGCTCGACGCCACCCGCACGGCGATGGGCGCCCGGCTCCTGCGCGCCTGGCTCTGCCGGCCGAGCATGGACCACCGGGAGATCGAGGCGCGCCAGCAGGGGGTGGCGGCACTGGCGGCGGACGACGGCCGGCGCGCAGCGCTCCGCACCGGGCTGGGCCGGCTCGGCGATCTCGAGCGGCTCGCTGGCCGCGTCGAGGCGGGCAAGGGCGGCGCGCGTGAGCTGCGCGCCATGGCCGAGGCGCTGGCGCAGATCCCGGGTCTCGTCGAGGCGATCGGCGCTGACCGCCCCGAGGTGCCGGAGCGTTTGGCGGCGCTCCGGGATGCGCTCGATCCGGTCGAGAGCGTGCGCGACCGCATCTTCCGGGAGATCGTCGACGCCCCGCCGCTGTCGTCGAGCGAGGGCGGCATCTTCCGCGACGGCGTCGACCGGGAGCTCGACGAGGCGCGCACCGCCGCCCGCTCGGGCAAGACCTGGATCGCCGAGCTCGAGGCCGAGGAGCGCCGCCGGACCGGGATCGGCAAACTGAAGATCGGCTTCAACAAGGTCTTCGGCTACTACATCGAGGTGTCGCGCGCCCACCTCGATGCGGTGCCCGACGATTACACGCGCAAGCAGACGCTGGTCAATGCCGAGCGCTTCATCACGCCGGGACTGAAGGAGATGGAGTCCAAGGTGCTCGGCGCCGAGGAGCGCATCGCGCGTATCGAGCTCGAGCTCCTCGTGACGCTGCGCGACAACGTCAACGCCGAGATCGTCCGCATTCTCGGCACGGCACGCGCCGTGCGGGAGCTGGACGTGCTGACGGCTCTCGCCGAGACCGCACGCACGAGAAGCTACGTCTGCCCGCAGGTCATTGAATCAGGCGGCCTCGAGATCGCGGGCGGTCGGCACCCGGTCGTCGAGGAGATGCTGCGGGACGAGGGCTTCGTGCCGAACGATACGCGGGTGGGGGAGGGCGATGCCCAGGTCCTCATCATCACCGGCCCCAACATGGCGGGCAAGTCGACCTACCTGCGGCAGGTCGGGCTCATCACGCTGATGGCGCAGATCGGCTCGTTCGTGCCGGCCGACGCGGCGCGCCTGCCGATCACCGACCGGATCTTCACGCGGGTGGGGGCGGCCGACCGGATCGCCAGCGGTCAGTCGACCTTCCTGGTCGAGATGAACGAGACCGCCGTCATCCTGCACCACGCCACCGAGCGCAGCCTCGTCCTTCTCGACGAGATCGGCCGCGGGACCTCGACCTACGACGGCCTGGCCATCGCCTGGGCGGTGAGCGAGTACCTGCACGGTCGCCAGCCGCAACCGCCGCGGACCCTCTTCGCCACCCACTACCACGAGCTGACGCGCCTGGCCGACGATCTGCCCGGGATCGCCAACCTGAGCGTCGCGGTCGACGAGTCGGAGGGGCGCGTCACCTTCCTGCACCGGATCGTGCCGGGTGCGGCCGACCGCTCCTACGGCATCCACGTCGCCGAGCTGGCCGGCGTACCCGAGCCGGTGCTCCGGCGGGCCCGCGCCATCCTCGAGCGTCTGGAGCAGGGGCAGGGCGTCGGCCGGGGCGGCGTGCAGCTCGGCCTATTCGGCTGGCCGACCGCGCGGCCGCGCCGGCAGCGCGTCCCGCCGTCGGGACACGAGGCGCCGCGGGAAGCACCGGATACGCGGGAAGCAGCGGAGCCGCGGGAGGCACCGGCACCGCGGGAAGCACCGGCACCGCGGGA
>JASFRE010000014.1:0-20818 GCA_050115055.1 Candidatus Eiseniibacteriota bacterium
CGCCGGCCGGCCGGCGCGGCCGGCGCCGCCGGCCTTGGGGTCGTGCCAGGCAGCGGCCGCTGCCCGGCGCTCCGGGATCCTGAATGCCGGTTGCCAGTCGGGGGAGAGATCGGCGAGCGCCGCCGCAACGCGCTCCTCGACCGGAGCGGTGGTCGCCCCGGATGGTGGTCGCAGCCCGACGACGAGCGCCGGCCCGCCGGGTGGCGGCGGCGCGGCGACGGCGCCGGGTGGCCGGGCGGAGATCCAGGTGGACACCAGGATGAGACCGGCGAGGGTGATGCACCGAGCCCAGCGAGCGTCCGCGCCCATGCCTGTCCCCCTGCGGGTGTGAACCGTATAATGTCGCGTCCGGCGCCTCCCGGCCGCGCACCGCTCGGCGACGGAGTGCCGCGAGCAGGCGTGCCGCCGCCCGGACCGACGATCGTCAGCGGGTCGGGGGCACGCTGTACGGGACCGGCAACGCATCGATCTGACGGGACCCCGTCCGCGGGGGGCGGCTGGCGGGACTGGGCACGGATCCCGGGGGGTCGCTCCATCAAGCCTAGCAGAGCGTCCGTGCACCGTCCATAACACGGTACCAGTCACCTACTTGCTGCTGCCGGTTGGAGAGTCCCGGGATGACCGTCCGACGCTGCCTCGGTGTGCTCGCGAAGTGGCCGCTGGTCGGCCAGGTCAAGACCCGGCTGACCCCGCCGCTCGATCCGGCCGCCGCGGCGCGCCTCTACACCGCCGGGGTCGCGGACCTCCTCGAGCGACTGTCCGCGGTCCGCGCCGAGCACGCCCTGCTGCTCGATCGGGCCGTCGCGTCGCCGGCCACCCTCGGCTGGCCGCCCTGGGCGGTGGTGCCGCAGGTCGAGGGCGATCTCGGAGCCCGGCTGGCGGCGGCCCGCGAGACGCTCGCCGGCGCCGGACCCGGTGACCGGCGCGGCGGCGAGGCACCGTCCGCGGCCCACGTGGTGCTGGTCGGCGCCGATCACTTCACGCTGCCGGCCCGGCATCTTGAACGTGCCTTCTCGCTGCTCGAGGGCGCCGACGTCGTCCTCGGGCCGACCTTCGACGGCGGCTACTACGCCATCGGTCTGGCCGCCGCGCAACCGGCGCTGTTCACCTCGATGCCATGGAGCCACCCCGAGCTCCTGGCCCGCACTCTCGACCGCGCCACGGCGCTCGGGCTGCGGGTGGCGGCGCTGCCGCCCTGGTACGACGTGGATGACGGCGGCGATCTGGACTTCCTGCGCCAGCACCTGCGGCTCGAGCAGCTGGCGGGCGGCACCGGCTCGCCGCGCACCCACCGGGTGCTGGTCGAGCTCGGGGGGCCGGAGGCACCGTGACGACCGATCCCGTCGACCGCGTTCCTACCCGTTCGCCGGCCGTGGCGCAGTGCTGTCTGACGCGCTCCTGGGGCGGGCTCGAGATGTCGACGCTGCGCTTCACGCGGGCGCTGGCGACGGCCGGGCGGCGCTCCTGGCTGCTCTGTCAGGACGGGTCACCGCTGGCACGCGCGGCGCTGGCGGACGGCCTCGACCGTCTGACCCTGACCGCCCGCGACTACGTGTCGCCAGCGGCAACGCGCCGCCTGCGCGCCTGGATCCGTGCCGAGCGGCCGGTCGTCCTGCACGCCCACCGGAGCACCGACCTGTGGCTCCTCCGTCAGGCCGCCCGGGGACTCGCCGCCCCTCCCGCTCTCGTACTGACCAGCCGCATCTTCTTCCGGCGCCAGCTGAAGCGCGGCCTGCTGCACCGCTGGCTCTACGCCGGGGTGGCGCGCGTCGTCGCGTTGAGCGATACCGCCCGCGCCCATCTGATCGAATGCCTGCCGCTGCCGCCGGAGCGCGTCGTCGTCATCCCGAACGGCGTCGACCTGGAGCGCTTCGCGACCGGCGCCCAGCGCGCCGCGCAGCGCGCCGCGGTGCGGGCGGCGCTCGCGGCGGCGCCGGGCATCGACCCGGCCGTCCCGCTGGTCGGCATCGTCGGCCGGCTCGACCCGAAGAAGGGCCAGGACGACGCGATCCGCGCGCTCGCCGCGCTGCCGCCGCCGCTCGACCGGTGCGCACTGGTGCTGATCGGCGACGAGACCGCCGGCGAACCGGGCGAGACCAGGCGGCTGCGCGCGCTGGCGCGCGACGTCGGCGTCGGCGCTCGCGTCCACTTCCTGGGCCATCGCGAGGACGTGCCGGCGCTGCTGGCGGCGCTCGACCTCTTCCTCCTGCCATCGCACGGCGAGAACTTCGGCAACGTGCTGCTCGAGGCGATGGCGGCCGGGGTGCCGATCATCGGCACGCGGGCGGGTGGCACGCCGGAGATCCTCGATCACGGAGCGGCCGGCGAGCTGGTGGTGCCGCGCGACGTCGCCGCCCTGGCGGCGACGATGCAAACGTTGCTCGCCGATCCGTCGCGCCGCGCGCGACTGGCCGCGGCCGGGCGGGCGCGCGTCGAGCGACACTACGCCTTCCCGCGCATCGTCGAGCGCACGCGCGCTCTCTATGATGAGGTGGCGCCCGGTACCTGACCGCCGCGAGGCTCCGCGCGGGCGCTCGGCCCGGGAAGACCGATGCCGGACGGCCGGGGCCGGGGGATGCCGCCACGGCTCAGTCGCCGGGCGGCAGGATGGCGGTGGCGTCGATCCGTGCGTGCTCGACGAAGCCCTCGGCGAGGTGCCGCGCGAAGCGCTCCTGGAAGTCGGTGCTCGCCAGCAGCCGCGCATCACGCCGGTTCGAGATGAACGCGATCTCGACCAGGATCGACGGCATCCCGGCGGTCTTCAGCACGTCGAAGCCGGCCTGCTTGACACCGCGGATCGTCAGCTCGCCGCCGGCCTCGACCCGCCCCAGCATCGTGTCGGCCAGGAGCTTGCTCCGCTCGAGGTCCGCCGTCTGCAGCATGTCCATGAGCATGAGCTCGAGGTGGTTCTTGCGGTCGCCGCGCGCCATGTTGCCGACCCGGTCGGCGGCGTTCTCGCGCTGCGCGACCGCCTTGGCGGCTTCATCCTCGGTGCCATGCAGCGACAGGAAGTAGACCTCGAAGCCGCGCGCCCGTGGACTCGGGCAGGAGTTGGCGTGCAGCGAGATGAAGTAGTCGGCATGCATCTGGCGCGCCATCTCGGTGCGCCGCCTGAGCGACACGAAGTAGTCGTCGTCCCGGGTGAGCAGCGCGTGAAAGCCGCGCCGTCGGTTGAGCTCATCGCGCAGCTTGCGGCCGATCGCCAGGCAGACGTCCTTCTCGACCAGCTTGTGACCGACCGCGCCGCCATCGTCGCCGCCGTGCCCCGGGTCGATCACCACGATCAGCTTGCGCTGCCGCTTGAGCTCCTCGATCTCGCGCGCCCGCTGCTGCTGGCGGGCCGCCGATTCCGGCCGGGCGACGTCGATGACGATGCGGTCGGGCCGGCCGCGCTCGCCGGGCAGGACGAAGACCTCGTAGGCGGCGGCCGACTCCAGGTCGAGGACGACCTGCGCGACGCCATTGCCGAGACGATTCATGCGCACGCGCCGCACCAGTCCGTCGTCCACCGCGACCGGCGTCAAGGGCAGATCGAAGCGCGCGCGCTGGATGTCGACGACGATGCGCTCCGGGGCCGTGCGCCGGTGGTGTCCGTAGCGGGGGGCTTCCGAGCAGTCGATGACCAGCCGCGTGTGATCGGGCGCGGTCCAGTAGCGGATGTCCTTCACGTGCGTGGTGGCGGCTGCCGGGGCGGCGGCGGCGATCACTGCGAGACCGACGAGCAGGCAGACCGACCACGTTGCCGGGCGGTGACGCCGGCCGCGGCCCGGGCAGCCAGGCCGATGTCCGCGATGGCGGGGCGATGGACGTGGACAGGAGGCACGGTGCACCATGGCCAGCTCGCCGGCGCCGTGGACGGGTCCACCGCGCGCCGCTCCGTGGGGCACGGGTCGGGACATGCACGATGCGGGGGCACGCTCGAGAGACGGGGCACACGGACGATCGCGGGGCGCGTGCACGTGACGCGCACACGCTCGAAGCGCGCGGCGCGCCGCGCCTCCATGCTAGTCGATCACCACCTCGCCATCCAGGACGTAGCGCCGGGGATCGACCGCGCGCTTGTCGACATGCACCTCGTAGTGCAGGTGCGGCGCCGTCGACTTGCCGGACGAGCCGACGCGCGCGATCACCTGACCACGCCGGACCCGATCGCCCTTCTCGACCTTCGTGTCGAGGACGTGCGCGTAGAGCGTCTGGATCCCGTTGCCGTGGTCGATCTTGACGGTCATTCCGAAGTTGCCGTTCTTCTTGGCGAAGGTCACGGTGCCGTCCGCCGTGGCGACGATCGGCGTGCCGCGGCGGGCGGCATAGTCGAGGCCACGGTGGAAGGCGCGACGGCGGGTGAATGGATCGAGGCGCCGGCCGAAGCCCGAGGTGATGCGGCCCTCGTCGACCGGGCGGATCGACGGGATGTGCGCCCAGTGGTCCTGGCGCTGCTCGAAGCTCTCGAGCACCTGGAGCAGGCTGTGACGCTGCAGATCACTCTGGCGCAGGAGGGCGTCGGTCGAGTTCCGGACCCGCGTCACCGACTGCGCGAGCTCGCCATCGAGCCCGTACAGGGGGTCGCGGGACGAGAAGTCGGGACCACCGACACCCATCAGGCGCACCTCCTCGTCGATCGGGTCGAGATCGGCGAGGAGACGCATCCGCGTCTCGAGCAGGTTGGCCTCGTGAACGTGTGCCGCCAGGCGATCGACATCCCCCTCGAGGCTGGCGAGGCGAGCCCTGAGGAGCGCGTTCTCCTCGGCCAGCTGCCCCTTGCCACCGGCGTCCAGCCCGACGCCGCCGAGGTAGATGGCCAGGGTGATCACGCCGACGATGGCCACGGCCACGATCGAGGCGGCGAGCGCCCAGCCCCGATGCAGGCGCAGGGTGCGCACGCCGTTCCCGGTGTCGGGCACCAGCATGATGGTCATGCCGCGATGTGAGAGCAGGCGCCTGAGCAAGCGTCCTCCTGGGAACGACCGAACGCGGCGTCGCGGGCCGACACGCCGGGCAAGGCGGCCGGGCGTGCAGGGCGCAATCCGGCGCGCGCGGGGCGCGCTGCGCGATGCGTTGCCGCGACGCTCCATGCGGCACACCTCCGCCGGGCGGGGCCCGGTCGCAGGCCGTCGAGGCCTCCGGACGCCGTCCGCTCTACGAGCGGAAGCGACCTAGCCAGAAGCGGTTAGAGGCCAAATCAGAACGTCGCGCACGGTAGCAAGTGAACCACTGGCTGTCAAGCCGCAGACAGTGCGAGTGGCCAGTCGCTGACCACCCGAGACGGCATCCTGCGACCCGGGTCCCCAAATGCAAGATCTGGGCCCCGGACCGCATGCTAGGATCGCGGGCCGGCGCACGGGGGCGCCGCCTGCCCCAGCGCCACGGCGGAGCGGCCGCCGAGCCGGCGGCAGGCTCCCAGGACACCCCGGGAACCACGAATCGCGTGCCACTCAGCGAACGTCAGCCGATCACGGCGCAGGACCGCCCGACGGTCTACTTCGTCTCGGACTGCCACCTGGCAGCGGACCGCTCGGCGGCCGACCGCGACCGCCAGCAGCGCCTGGTGCGCTTCTTGCGCAGTATCGACCCCACCCGGTCGGTCCTTTACCTGGTCGGCGATCTGTTCGACTTCTGGTTCACCTACCGCTCGTCGATGCCGTCCGACGGCCTGCCGATCATCGCCCAGCTCTGGGCGCTGCGCCAGGCGGGGCTGCCGATCGCCTTCGTGGCCGGCAACCACGACTACTGGGCGGTGCCGTTCCTCCGCGAGGCGCTCGGGATCGATGCCGTGCCCGACGGCTTCGTCCAGACGATCCATGGTCGGCGCTTCCTCATCGTGCACGGCGATGGCCTCGGATCCGGTGACCGGGGCTACAAGCTCCTGAAGCGTGTGCTGCGCAGTCCGGTGGCCATCGCGCTCTACCGGCTGCTCCACCCGGACCTCGGGATCCCGCTGGCGCTGGCCTGCTCGCAGGCCTCCCGGGCGCAGGACGAGCTCCAGGAGCGCGCCTGCATCGACCGGCTCCACCGCGAGGTCGGCCGGCCGGCATTCGACGCGGGGCACGACGTGGTGATCTGCGGGCACTACCACCTGCCGCTCTGCCGCCGCGAGGGCGACCGCGCCATGGTCGTGCTCGGCGACTGGATCCACCACTTCTCGCTGCTGCGCGTCGAGCGCGGCGAGCTGGCGCTCCTCGCCTGCGACGCCGACGGGTGCACGCGGCCGCTCGGCGATAACGATCACCGCGCCACCGGGACGACGCCGCCGGCCAGCACCTCCGGGACCGACCGCCCAGCCACCGGCGGAGCGGGCCCGACCGGCTAGAAGCGCACGGTGATGTCGGTCGACAGCAGGGTCAGCGTGGTGTCGTCGCTGCTGTCGTCGTGCCGCTCCGGCTCGTGACTCAGGTAGAGGTTGAAGGCGTAGCGCCGGGCGAACTCCACCGTTGCGAAGAGGTTGACCCGCGCGAAACCGTAGTCCGTGTAGAGCAACGCCGCGAACGGGTCGTCGTCGGCCACCTGGTTGGTGCCGGTGGAGAGCTCGGTCGCCAGCAGGTTCTCCGCCACCGCGCGGTAATCGCGCCGCCCGAGCTCCAGCGAGGCGGTGAGCCACAGCCCGTCGAGCCGGATCCACTCCCCGGAGACCACGACCGAGGTCTCCTGATACTCCTCGGCGTCGTTGCTCGCCTTCAGGTAGGTGAAGCGGGGCTCGAGTCCGAGCCGCACGTCGGCGGTGGGCTCGAAGGCGGCCTCGACACCGTTGAGGTGACGCCGGCTGTCGAAGTAGACCTCGTTCGGCGCCCGGTAATCGTAGAGCTCGAGCTCCTGGTGCAGCCGCAGCTCGAGCCGGTCGGCGACCCGCACCCCGAGCCGGGCCGCACCGTCCAGCAGGTAGTAGCCCGGGCGTACCTCCGGATCCCGGTAGCTGCGACGGAAGAGCGACGTGCCAAGATCCAGGGTCGCGCGACTGCCGAAGTAGCCGAGCAGGTCGCCCCGCACCTCGTGATCCAGGTAGTCGATGGCGGTGGAATCGGGGACGCCGCGATAGGCGAACGCGTAGCCCAGGTCGAAGGCGGTACCGAGGCCACGCACCACGTCGAGGTCGACGCTGGTCCGCGAGCGCCGGTAGTCGTACTCGTAGGTCGAGGGATCGTCGAAGGCGTACACCTCGAGCCGCTGGCCGAGACGCAGGACCACCGACTCGTCGAGGCGCGCGCGGTAGCCGGCCCGCACCGTCTCCTGCACGTGATCCGAGGCGACGCTGTAGTCGTCGCCGCGATCGAAGCGCTTGACGGATAGCTCGTTCGACAGGATCAGGCGGTCGTCCCGTCGCCGGACGAGTTCGACCCCGGTCACCAGCTGGTTGCGCAGCGAGCTGCCCGACACGCTCAACGTGTTCCTGAGCTCGAGCTCGTGGCCGCGCCCCCACTCCCGCGTGTAGCGCAGGCCGGCGATCGAGCGCAGCTCGCTGGTGAAGTCGAGGGTATCCGCCTCGTCGATCGTGTAGCGCTCGCCGAAGGAGTCGAAGCCCGCCGACAGCGTCGTCTCGAGCTGCCCGGGATCCGCCCGCGCCGCGACCGGCTGGAGCGGCACCAGCACCGGCAGCACCAGCCACACCAGCAGCGGCCCGGGCGGCGGCGCCAGCCGTGCCGCTCGGCCCCGCGCGGCGGTGTGCGGGCGGGGATCGCTCGGCTGGGGCGGGCGGTCGGTCATCGAGTCCTCACGGCCGCCGATCCATCGAGCGGCGCTACGTGCCGGGCGCCAAGCGTCACGGGCCGGCGAGCCGGTGGCCGGTCCGCGGGGCGCGCCGCACCCCGATCTTGCCACACACGACCGGGGGGTGCGATCCACGGGCCAGGGGACCGCGCGGCACCACCCGTGGGTCGCTCACGGAACGTCCGCGGAGGATTCGTGCGGGACCGGCTCCCGGAGACCGGCGAGCAGCGAGTCGACCGGCAATCCGGCCGCCGCGTAGAGCGCCAGGGCCTCGCGCAGGAGCTCGAGGGCGAGCGCGTCGTCACCCCACACCAGCAGGTCCTCGCCGGTGTCGGCCAGCGCCCGCGCCTCGACACCGGCCGCCTCCGGCAGCGCCTCGCGCCACTGCGCCTCGACGCTCTGATAGTGGTCCATGACCATCGCGACGCGCGCCTCGAGGGGCGCCGCCGCGAACGCCGAGTCCGCCACCGCCGTGGATGCGGCCCGGTCGTCGTCCGGATGACGCGCCCCGGCCGGCCGGCCGCTGCCGGCCAGCAGGCTCGCCGCCAGGATGGCGACGGCGAGGCCGAGGACCTGCGGGGCCTGCGGTCGCGCAAGCGGCTGCGCACGCATCGCGGTCAGCATCCTCCGGGGGTGGGACCTGGTGCATCCGCGGTGGGTCCCGCGGCGCGTCGAGCGGCGGGAAGCGGTCCGGCCGCCCCATCCCGTCCCGACCCGGGGACCTCGTCCTCCGGTCGGATCCGGGATGGGGTCGGCTCGGAACCGGGGTGCGGCGAAGCCGAGGAGTGCGCCGCACCGTGCCTGGATCGGGCTCCCGTCCTTCCCGATCCAGGCGGCGGCGGCGTCACGACGCCACCACCGAGCTGGCCGGCCGCGCGCGGATCGACGGCGACCGGCCGACGCATCGTGTCGCTCAGGGCGTCGCGTCCGTGCCGTGCTCGACGCGATCGAGCGCCTCCTGGACCAGCCGTCGTGCCACCCGGGTCTGGGCGAGCGCCGCGTGCAGCTCACCGTCCGCCTCGAGCGTCCGCGCCCGTGCCTGGCGCTGGATGCCGCGCTCGAGGAGCTCGATGGCGCGCTCCACCGCGGACTCGCGCACGACCGGTGCGGCGCGGGTGATCAGCGCATCGGTCTGCTCGACCGCCTGCGCCACGAGCTCCGGATCGACCGGCCCGTCGACCATCCGCAGTGCCCGCCGCACCTGCTGCCGCGCCTCGCGGGTCAGCCGCACAGCGATCCACGGCCGGTGCTGGTCGAGCGCCTGCTTGGCGCGCGCCTGGAGCTCGGTGGCGCGCTCGACCAGCTGCATCGCCGGGCGTCGGCCGCTCTCGCGGATGACCGGTGCGGCGCGCTCCAGCAGGCGGTCGGTGCGTTCGAGCTCGCGCTCGACGCGCCCCGCGTCCAGGCTCTCGTCGGAATCGAACGCCACCCCCTGCTGGACCAGCCGACCGGCGCTCTCCGCCAGCAGCCGGGCGACCGCGAAATGTCGCTCGCGGAACTGTTCGAGCGCCCGGTCGAGCTGCGCCTGCGCCTGCTCGAGCAGGCGCGTCGCGCGCAGGGCTGCATCGCCGGCCGCGTCGTCGTGCAGGCTCGACCAGGCCTGCTCGAGGAGCTGCTGGGCGCGATCGATGGCCTGCTGCGCGGCCCGCTCATCGGTCGACTGCTCCCGCGCCACCTGGATGGCATGGCGCACCTCGCGGCGCGCGCGGGTCGTCGCCTCCGAGGCGTTGCGGCAGGCACGCAGGTTCTCCGTGCCACAGCGGGCATAGAGCTCCCAGGCCGACTCCTGGATGACGAGGGCATTGTCGAGCAGCCGGCGCGCACGCTCGCTCTCCGAGGCGACGACCAGATCGCTGGCGTTCTTCAGCATCTCGTCCGTCCGCTGGAGCTGGAGCTCGAGGCGCTCCCGGAGCTCGCCGGGCTCGAGCTGGGCGCTGGCCGGTCGGACCGCGGCCCCGATCCAGCCGGTCGTGCCGACGAGGAGCATGCAGAGCACCAGGACTCGGGAACCGGTCCGTGACCGATCCCGACCTGGGCCGTGATGGGGTGCTGGCTGCCGTCTCATGATGATGTCCTCGCAATCCCCGACCTCGCCGGGAGCTGCCCGGCGGCGCCGGCCGTGCCGCGACTCGGCACGCCCGGGCCCACGATCGGATGCGGGCGAGCGCTGCGTGGTGTCCCGCCCCGCCCTCCGAAACGCAAGCGCAATGCCGCCGCAACGGCATCCGGGAAAACTAGATAACCGACGTTCTCACAGTCAGATAGCCGTCCACCCGGGGCCCGCTCGGGCACCCCGCGGGGTCTCGCTGGACGCCTGCAGCCAGCCGTAGTGGACGCGCACGTACAGCCGCCGCCCGCCGCTCAGCGGCCAGCCTCGTCCGGGCGACCCTCGGCGTCGACCGCGATCCCGTACTTCTCCATGCGACAGTAGAGCGCTCGCCGGGTGATGCCGAGCAGGCGCGCCGCCTGGCTCTTGTTGCCCCGGGCCCGCGTCAGCGCCTCGCGGATGAACCGGGCCTCGAGTGCCTCGAGCTCGATGCCCTCGGGCGGCAGGTGGAGACCGGCGGCCGCGGCGTCGGCGCCGGCATCCGTCCCGGCCGCCGCGACCGGTGCGGCGGCGGTGCGCGGCCCGGCCGCTGGCGGCGGCGTCATGCCGCCGGTCGCGACCCCATCCGGCAGGACGACGTGCTCGGGCCCGATGGCCACTCCCCCCGCCAGGATGGTGGCGCGCTCGATGACGTTGCGTAGCTCGCGCACGTTGCCGGGCCAGGTGTAATCCTGGAAGCGGGCCAGCACGGCCGGATCGACGGTGATCGGCTCGCCGGGGGCCAGATCGGCCAGGAAGCGCCGCACCAGCTCGGGAATGTCGTCAGGCCGCTCGCGCAGGGGGGGCAGCGCGATCGGGAAGACGTTCAGACGGTAGTAGAGGTCCTCGCGGAAGACCCCGTCGCGGATCGCACCCTCCAGATCGACGTTGGTCGCGGCCACCACGCGGGTGTCGACGCGGATCGACTCGGTCGAGCCGATGCGGGTGATCTCACGCTCCTCGAGCGCCCTCAGGAGCTTCGACTGCACCGACGGCGACACCTCGCCGATCTCGTCGAGCAGCAACGTGCCGCCGCTGGCCGCTTCGAACAGACCGATACGGCGGCGCTCGGCGCCGGTGAAGGCGCCACGCTCGTGGCCGAAGAGCTCGGACTCGAGCAGCGTCTCGGGGAGCGCGGCGCAGTTGACCGCCTTGAACGGCCCGCTGGCGCGCCGCGAGCGATCGTGCACGAGGCGCGCCACGAGCTCCTTGCCGGTCCCCGACTCGCCGCGGATCAGCACCGTGGCATCGACCCCGGCGACCTTCTCGATCAGCTCGAAGACCCGCTGCATGGCGTCCGAGCTGCCGACCATCGGCTGGTCGGCCGCCCCGCCCTGCAGCATCGCCCGGAGCGAGCGGTTCTCGGCCCGCAGGCCACGCTTCTCCTGGACGCGAGCCACGGTCAGGACGAGCTCGTCGAGCTCGAACGGCTTGGCCAGGAAGTCGTAGGCGCCGAGCTTCATCGCCTCGACCGCGGTGCGGGCATCGGCGTAGGCGGTGATCATGATGACGTCGGTGTCGGGTGCCACCTCGCGCGCCCGCCGCATGAGCTCGAGGCCACCGACCGGCTCCATGCGCAGGTCGGTCAGGATCAGGTCGAAGACCTCGCCGTCCTGGAAGCGGTCAAGCGCCTCCTGGCCGTCCTCGGCGGCCATCACCTCGTGACCGCCGTCCTCGAGCTCGCCGCCGATCAGTGCCCGCCACTTCGGCTCGTCATCCACGACCAGGATGCGCATCACGCGGAGCTCCTTTCCGGTGCGCCGTCCGGCGGCGCACCGTGCCCGCCATCCGCCGCCGGCCCGCCATCCGCCGCCGGTAGCTCGACCGTCACCGTCGTCCCCCGGCCCACCTCCGAGGCGATCGTCACCTCGCCCCGATGATCCTCCACGATGCGGCGCACGATCGACAACCCCAGACCCGATCCCTCCGCCTTCGAGGTGACGAACGGCTTCCAGATCTCGCGCAGCCGCTGGCGCGGGATGCCGACTCCGCTGTCGACGATCGCCAGCCGGTAGCGGCGGCCGGTGGGTACCGCTTCGAGGCGCACGACGAGCCGACCGCCCTCTGGCATGGCCTGCCGGGCGTTCAGGAGCAGGTTGAGGAGCAGCTGGTGCAGGCGCGCCGCGTCGCCCCGCACGGGGGCGGGGGTCGCCCGCAGGTCGAGCTCGAGGTCGATGGCGTCGAGCTCGTCCTCCACGAGGCGTAGCGAGCGTCGCACGATGGTCGCCAGGTCGACCTCGACCAGCTCCCCCGGCTTCTCGGTCGCGAAGTTCAGATAGCCGTCGAGAATGCTGCCGAGCCGGTCGACCTCCTCGACGATCGAGTCGACGCTGGCGGACGCCGCGGCCGGATCGCCGGCCCGGCGGCGCCAGCGCTCGGCGGTGGCGCGGATGATGCCCAGCGGGTTGCGGATCTCGTGGGCGATGCCGGCGGTCATGCGTCCCATGGCAGTCAGCGTCTCGGCCCGCGCCAGCTCCTGCTCGGCCCGTGCCAGCGAGTCGGAGACGCGGACGAGCACGACCCCGAGGAGCACGATGCCGAGGACGCTACCGGCGGCGATCGCCAGCATCGTGCCGCGCAGATCGTCGATGACCGCGAACAGACCGGCAGACCCCTCGATGGCCAGCACCGCGACCACCTCGCCGTCGTCGTTCTCGACCGGCACGTAGGCCGCCTTCAGGTACTGGCCGTCGACCTCGCGCAGGCGCGATGCGGCGCCGACGCCGGCCGATGCCAGGAGGAAGGCAGGCCGGTCGAGGGCGATCAGCGGGTTGGGTTCGCCGGGAGCGACGAGCCCCGTGGGGTCGATGATCGAGTGACCGTCGAGGTCGACGGCGTAGACGCTCGAGACGGCGCTCGCGGCGGCGACGCCGGCCAGACGTCGCCGCAAGCGGTCACGTTCGTCCAGGTCGACGCCGAAGAGCGACCAGCGCTCGAGCATCTCGCCGTCGACACCGAGCGCGGCCAGGCGCGCCATGCCGAGCAAACGGTCGGCGATCTCGCGATCCAGGCGCTCGCGGAGTCGCGCGTGCTGCAGCCACTGGCCGGCATTGACCAGGACCAGCAGGAGTCCGAGCACGATGCAGAGACCGGCGAGGCGTCGTCGGCGATAGGTCGATTCGGGTGCTGCGGGTGGCATGCGCTCTCGTGGCGGTCAGCGGCTCCCGTCCCGTCGCCCGGGGTGGGACCGTGTCCGGCCGGCCGATGGTGGTGTAGCCAGCCGGACAAGTCAACTCGGGCCGAGTCACCGGCCGCTGCCACGCGTCGCCCGGCGTTGCAATCACGGTGCCACGCGCCACGGGCACCCTGCGTCAACCCGGGTCTCACCGGGAGGCGGTCCGGCGCCGGGGCTGCGCTTCCGGTTGACAGCGACCGTGGACATGGTTAGATTGTGATGTCTGCGGTACAGACGGTCCTCGCCAGTCCCGAGAAGCGCGGGGTGCGTTCCGGCTTCTCGACCGACCGGACGGAAGCCTGCCAGGACTGAGCACGAGGGCCCCGCGTGGCTCCACGCCGGTGGTACGAGACCACCGGAACCGTGTGCCCCCCGATGAGACACGCGCTGACCTCGGGTGGCGCGACACCGGCGGCACGGAGCGTTGTCGGTCCGGAGCATCGGCACCTGGCGGCCGATACGAATGATGGGACCGCCGTCAGCGGCGGACGTCCAGCCAACCCGAACAACGAGATGAGAACGGGCCCGTCAGCGTCACGCGCCCCTGACGCAGGGATGCGGGATACCGTGCGCGGTGTTTGACACCGGATCCGGCGGTATCGAGAGGGGCCGGCACCCACCCGCAGCGATTGCCGGCCACCACCCACGGGACAGGCACGTGAGCAGAGGGCACGAGTCGTCCGGAAACACTGCGGCGGGATGCCGCGGGCAGGTGAGCGGACCACTCACGCACCCCGACACGGACGACCGAAGTGCGAGTCTTGAAGCGGGTCGTCGCATCCTCCGACGACCGTGGAAACGCGGTGGGTTGACCGCGAAGCGCGGGTCACGTCGACCCCCTTCCCCATCGCCGAGCACCAACCCGGGCGCGCAATGCGTCGCGCCACAAATGAGCACCTGACGCCGCCGGCAACGGGGTCACGCGTCGTCCGACCAGGACGACGCCACGCACGACCCCTCCGGTGGCGAGGCGCAGATCTACGACGACAGCTCGCGAGACGGAGCACCGGCTGGAGCGCCGGTCCGACGTCACCCGCATCCACGCGGACGGCCGGTCGACGACGAGCGACCCCGGCCACACGGGCCTGACCGGTCCGATGGCATCGCCCCACGTGCCAGCATGTGCATCGTGAGCGAAGGCCACGGTCCGCCGGCCAGCGCGCCCGGCGTGGACGCATCGCATCCTCCAACGCGAGCCCGGGGCGACCGACCCCGTGGCGAGCGGGCCGCGAGCCGGCGCCGACATCCTCGTCGATCGCAGGAGACAGACGTGCATGGCTAGAGCAGAACGCTCCTACGGACGCCGACCCCGCTCCGGTGGACGGCGCGCGACTCCCGGCGGGCCAGAGCCCGGCACCCCACAACGGCCAACGGATACCGACCCGGACGGCGAGCCCGACGGATCGGACTGGAGTGACGCCGCCAGCGCACGGCGCCGCGGCAACGACGACGGCCCGGGCGACACGCGCGGGCGCGGCGGCCGCGGGCGCGGCCGGGCACCGCGCAGCGACGCCGCCGATGGCCGGGGTGACGATGTCACCTCGCGCGACCAACCCCGGGGGCGCGCCTCACGGGACGACGGCGGTCGCCGCGCTCGACGCGATGCGGGCGGCCGATCGTCAGGGCGCGGTGGCGAGCGCAACGGGGCCGGCGAGCGCGGCGGGCGCGCCGCACACGGTCGCCGCCGACCAGGCGGGCGTGACGGGCGCCGCGGCAGCGGCGGTCAGGGCAGCCGGGATCTGGATGACGACGCGCGCTCGGCGCGCGACGGACGGGACCGCGGGTCGGACCGGGGTCGCGGTCAGCGCGGTGCGAGCGGGCGCGGCTCGCGATCGCGAACGGCACGCGGCCACGGCCGCCCCGACAATGCCATGCGACCGATCTCCGAGCGCTTCGGCGACGGTGGCGGCGACGCGCGCGGCGACGAGGGCGGGCGACGGTCGCGTTCCGGATCACGCGACGCACGCACG
Organism: Candidatus Eiseniibacteriota bacterium; assembly: GCA_050115055.1. Classification (GTDB taxonomy): domain Bacteria; phylum Eisenbacteria; class RBG-16-71-46; order CAVPCR01; family CBDCWB01; genus JASFRE01. Next base: position 14,930 of record JASFRE010000014.1, read on the forward strand.
GGATCGTCGCGCTCGGCGCGCTGGCGATCATCGGGGCCACCCGACGGTGGCCGCGGCGGCGGACGCGGCCGGCGCAACGCGGAGGCCGAAGACGCTCCGCGCGGGGCGGGACGCCGTGGCTCCGGCGGGCGGCGTGGCGGCGCAGGCCCCACGTCCGGCCGCGGACGGCGCGCGCGGGACGAGCGCGAGACCGCGGGGCGATCGTCCGGCGGCGGGCGTCAGGATCGCCGCGCCTCGGTGCTGATCGCCAAGCATGCGCGACCCGCGGGCGGCGAACGCGATCGCGACGGTCGGCGCTCACCGCGCGCGTCAGGGGACACCGACCCGCGGAACACGGTCGCGGTCGGCGACGCGACCGGCACCCTGGAGATCGATGACCGCGGGCACGGCTACCTGCGTACGTCGACGCGCATGTATCACCCTACCCCCGACGACCCGGTCGTCCCGGCGCCGCTGATCCGGCGCTACCGGCTGCGCGAGGGCCTGGTGCTGGCCGGTCCGGTCGGCGAGAACGGCCGCGGTCAGCGGCAGCTGCTCGACATCGAGACCGTCCACGGCCAGCCGCCAGCGGTCCTCGACGCCATGACGCCGCTGAACGACCTGACTCCGATCAACCCCGAGGAGCGGCTGCGTTTCGCGACCGACGGCGGGCCACTCGAGATGCGCGTCGTCGACCTGCTCACGCCGATGGGCAAGGGCCAGCGCGCACTCATCGTGGCGCCGCCACGCACCGGCAAGACCGTCCTCCTCCAGCAGATGGCGCACGGTATCTCGAACAACCACCCCGAGGTGGCACTCAAGGTGCTGCTGGTCGACGAGCGTCCGGAGGAGGTCACCGACATGAAGCGCTCGATCCGGGGCGAGGTGGTCGCCTCCTCGAGCGACATGGGGTCGGACGCGCATGTCCGGGTCGCGGAGCTGGTGCTCGAGCAGGCACGCCGCGAGGTCGAGCTCGGTCGCGACGTGGTCATCTTCCTCGACTCGCTCACGCGGCTCGGTCGCGCCTACAACCGCGAGGCCGGGAGCTCCGGCCGGACGCTGAGCGGCGGCATCGACGCACGCGCACTCGAGCGGCCCAAGCGCATCTTCGGAGCCGCGCGCAACATCCAGGACGGCGGCAGCCTGACCATCATCGCCACCGCCCTCATCGATACCGGCTCGCGCATGGACGAGGTCATCTTCCAGGAGTTCAAGGGCACCGGCAACATGGAGCTGGTCCTCGATCGTACGATCGCCGACCACCGGATCTGGCCGGCGATCGACGTGCGCCTGTCGGGGACCCGTAAGGAGGAGCGCCTGTACGATACGGACGAGCTCGAGCGCGTCCATGCACTCCGGCGCCATCTGAGCGCACACGAGCCGCTCCCGGCCATGAAGGAGCTGCTCTCGTACATGAATGACTGGGAGGGGCGCTCGGCGTCGGCCATGTGAGCGTCATCGGAGACGATCATGGGCACGACGCTCGCCTCGACGAACCGTTCGCCGACACCGGACGAGGCCGCCCGCGCCGCGGGCGCTCCGGTCGGTGAGCTACCGGCACGCCTCGCCACCACGCGTCACCCGCTGCTCTACGAGATCAACACGCGCGTCTGGCTGGCGGAGCTCGCGCGCACGGGTGGCCGGCCGGTCGATCTGGGCACGGTCCCCGAGCAGGAGATCGAGACCCTCGCCGCGCGAGGCTTCGATCTCGTCTGGCTGATGGGGGTGTGGACCGGCAGCGAGCGCGGACGCCGCATCGCACGCGAGCACGCCGGGCTGCGCGACGCCTACTCGGCGGCCCTGCCCGACTGGTCGCCGGACGACGTGATCGGCTCGCCGTACTCGATCACCAGCTACGTGGTCGATCCGTCGCTCGGCGGGGCGCCGGCGCTGGCCCGCCTGCGGGAACGCCTGGCCGCGCACGGCATCGGCATCGTCCTCGACTTCGTTCCCAATCACATGGCGATCGACACGCCCCTGGCGCACCGGCATCCGGAGTGCTTCATGCCCGGCCAGCGCGATGAGCTGGTCGCCCACCCGGGCGACTTCGTCGAGGTCGAGACGACCCACGGCCCGCGCATCCTGGCCCACGGGCGCGACCCCTACTTCCCGCCGTGGACGGACACGCTGCAGGTGCACGCGCGCCATCCGGCGCTCAGGCTCGCACACCGCGAGATCCTGCTCGACATCGCCGCCCAGTGCGACGGTCTGCGCTGCGACATGGCGATGCTCATGCTCGATGACATCATCGACCGCACCTGGGGCGAGCGCGCGACCGTGGACGGACCGCGACCGGCCGAGTACTGGAGCGAGCTGATCGGCACGGTGCGCCAGGCCCGCCCCCACCTGCTGTTCATGGCCGAGGTCTACTGGCAGCTCGAATCGCGGCTTCTCGACCTGGGATTCAACTACGCCTACGACAAGGTGCTGTACGACCAGCTGCGGCAGGGCGATGCCGCCGGTGTCGACCGCCACCTGAACGCCCATCCGGCCTACCAGCAACGCATGGTCCGCTTCCTCGAGAATCACGACGAGGAGCGCGCGGCCGCCGTTTTCACCGGCGAGCGATGGCGAGCGGCGGCCACCGCGACCTACACGCTGCCCGGCCTGAAGCTCTTCCACGAGGGGCAGCTCGAGGGCAACCGGCGACACCTGCCGGTGCAGCTCGGCCGCCGCCCGGCGGAGCCGCCGGCGCCGGCGGTCGAGACCTTCTACGCCTCGCTGCTCGCCGCCGTGCGCGATCCGGTGTTCCGCCTCGGCAGCTGGCACCGCCTGCGGGCCGAGGCGGCCTGGGACGGCAACGCCAGCCACGGGCAGGTGGTCGCCCACCTCTGGGACGCGGGCTACCTCGGCCAGCGCCTCGTCGTCGTCAACCTCGGCGAGCAGCAGGCGCAGTGCCGGGTGCGCTTCCTGCCGGGAGGTCTGGGCGGCCTGCGCTTCCGTTTCCGCGACCTGATCGGCCCCGAGCGCTACGTGCGCGAGCGCCACGAGGTGAGTGGCGAGGGCATGTTCTTCGACCTGGCGCCCTGCCAGGCGCACCTCTTCGCGATCGAGCCTGCTGGCTAGCCGGCAGGCGGCCGGTGCCGCGTCCCCGGTCGCGACGGCGTCGCCGGGGGCACGCGGATCGGTGCTATACTCGTCAGAGCGTTCCCCGATCCCGGTCGCCGCGACACGGTTCCCCGGCCCGTCTCGCGGCCCGCCGCGTCCGTTCCGCGCGCCGCGAATCCATCCCCACCGGGCTTCAGCGAGGCTCCCGTGCAGACCCCATCTCGCTCCACGTGCCGTGGCCGCGGCGCCGCGCGCGCGCGCCGTTACCGCTCATGCCAGCGCCCCGTGGCGCCGGCGCTCGTGCTGGCAGCCGTGATCCTGGCCGGACTGTCGCCGGCCCGCGACGCCGAGGCGCTGCGCCTCATGACCTACAACCTGCTCAACTACTCCGGCGGCCGCACCGAGGAGTTCCGGGCGATCACCGATGCCACGGCGGCGGACGTCATCGTGGTCCAGGAGATCCTCTCGCAGGGAGCGGTCGACGTCTTCCGGTCCGACGTCCTCGAGGTGGTCGCCCCGGGCGAGTGGGTCGCCGGTGATTTCGTGAACGGGCCGGACACCGACAATGCGATCTTCTACCGGCCGGCCGCGGTGACCTACGTCGGACATCACGTCATCGCCACGACGCTGCGGGACATCGACGAGTGGACGCTGCGCCCGGCGACGCACGCCTCACCGGACGCGAACTTCCGGGTCTACGTCGTGCACCTGAAGGCGAGCACGGGATCGACCAACGAGCAGCGGCGCCTCACCGAGGTGACGGCGATGCGCGACCGCATGGAGACCTTCCCGGCCGGACAGTGCTACGTCGTCGCCGGCGACTTCAACATCTACACGGCGAGCGAGCCGGCCTACCAGTACATGACCGATGCGGGGTCCGGCGCCGCCGGCGTCGTCCAGGATCCGATCGACCGCGAGGGCAACTGGCACATCAACGCCTCCTTCGCCGACATCCATACGCAGTCGCCGCGCGTGGTGTCGTTCGGCGGCGGCGCCACCGGCGGTCTGGACGATCGCTTCGACATGCTGCTGGTCGCCCCCGCCCTGCAGGACGGTGACGGTCTCGACGTCCTCTCCGAGACCTACAACGCCTTCGGCCAGGACGGGCTGCACTTCGACGGACCGCTCAACGTCCCGCCCTACGTCGTCGTCGACTCGCTGATGGCAGCGAGGCTGCATGACGCCTCCGACCATCTGCCGGTCCACACCGATCTCCAGATCCCGGCCCTGCTCGTCGCCGACCAGGCGCTCGATCTCGGGACGGTGATCACCGGCGGCACGTCGGCCGCGGTGCTGGTGATCGACAACGCCGCCCCGCCACCCGCCGACGCGCTCGACTACGCGCTTGCCGCGCCGCCCGGCTTCGAGGCCCCGCCCGGACCGTTCACGCTGCCGGCCGGCGATCCGCCCGCCGCTCATCCGGTGACGCTGGCGACGACCGCCGTCGGGCCGGCGAGCGGCGATCTCGTCGTGACCAGCGACGACCCGGATCACCCCTCGGCACCGGTCGCGCTGACCGCGCTGGTGCTCGATCACGCCCAGCCGAGCGTCGACGGCGGCACCGTCGTGCTCGCCGGCGATCTCGATCTCGGCGTGGTCGCCACCGGCGACTCGATCGAGGCGACGGCCCGGGTCTGGAACGTCGATGCCGGGCCGCTGCGCGCCCGGCTCGAGGTCTACGACGCGACCCTCACCGGTGATCCCCGCTTCTTCCTGGCGGACGGCACGCTGCCGCTGCTGATCGACGTGACGCCCGGGAGCTGGACGGTGGCCTTCGACGCGGCCGCGGCACCCGAGGGCGACTACACCGGTCTCCTCACCTTCGACACCCGTGATGAGCCCGGTCTGCCGGGCGCCGTCGACCTCGCGAGCCTGACCTACGCGCTGTCGGTGTCGGTGAGCGGCGGCACCGCGACGGTGGCGCTGGAGACCGGGGCGCCGGCGCGCGGCGGCCTCCTCGCCGTCGCCCCCAACCCCTTCCGTCCGACGACGTGGCTGGAGGTCGGGATGCGCGAGCCCGGCCGGATCGACCTCAGGATCCACGACGTGCAGGGACGCGCCGTGCGCGTGCTCCGCACCGGCACCCTCGCGCCCGGCGTGCACCGCCTGGCCTGGGATGGGCGCGATGCAGGCGGCCGCGAGGTGGCGCCGGGCATCTACTTCGTCCGCCTCACGAGCCCGGCCGGGGTCGAGACCACGAAGCTCGTCCGGCTGCGCTGACCGGAGCAGGCGGCGAGATCAGTCGTCGGTCTCAGTCGTCGGTCTCAGTCGTCGATCCGCACCATGCGGATCGCCTGGCGCGCGTCACCGAGCGCCAGCTCGGCGAAGTAGACGCCGGCCGCGACCTGGCGGCCGCGCGCGTCCCGACCATCCCAGGCCCGGTTGTGGGTGCCATCGACGAGTGGCCCGTCGATCAGTACCCGCACCAGCCGTCCGCTGACGTCATAGATGCCGAGGCGCACCGCGGCGGGCGCGGCGAGCGACAGCTGCAGCGAGGTCGAGGCGCGGAAGGGGTTCGGCATGTTCTGGTGCAGCCGCACCGGCGGTGCGGCCGGGGCGGCGCTGGCGATCGCGGTCGGATCGTCGTAGCGCAGGTCGAGGAACGGCGCCGACGAGCCCACGAGCTCGGCGAGCGCCGGGTAGGCGCCGCCGGTCGGACCGCCGTCACCGTCGCGGAACGCGACGGCGTCGGCCCCGGGGTCGACCCCGGGGAAGGCGATCCGCACCTGCGTCAGGCCATCGGTGGCCACCGCCGCCAGCCCCGGCCCCTCCAGATCGACCCGCAGCGCGTAGCCGTCGTCGCGCACCGAGCCCACCACGACACCGGCGTCGGCGGCCGTGGCCGGGGCGGTGGCGTCCGCG
>JASFRE010000015.1:0-20737 GCA_050115055.1 Candidatus Eiseniibacteriota bacterium
ACTCGGAGATCCCGCTGTCGCGCGCGCAGGCCAAGCGGCTGCGCAAGATCCTCAAGTGGTGATGCCGGGCGCGCGGGCAGCGCGACCGGCGCTGCACGACGCTGGGCCTTCCTGACGCCCGCCTGCCTGCCGCGACGCCCGCTAGCGCACGTCCGGCAGGATCGCCTCGTAGGCGACGATCGGGAAGATGTGCTCGATCGAGTCCGGCTGCTCCGGGTCGGTGCGGGTGGCCGTGTCGATGCCGTCACCGATCTCCTGTCCGCTCAGGATGATGTCGGGCTCGATCGAGATCAGAACGCGCTCGAAGTCGAGGGGCTCGGGCACCAGATCGCCGTCCGCATCGCCGGTCTCGAGGAAATCGCGGATCTCGGCATCGCCAGCCAGGTTCGGCAGGAAGCGCATGATGTTGTAGACGCGGGGCGGCGTCGTGTCATCGTCGATGAACCAGGCCTGGTAGACCAGGCCTGGGTCAGTCTCGCCACCGACCGGCTCGCGATCGAAGAACGGCAGTCCGCGGAAGATCAAGCCGTACTCGCCGGTGATGGCATTGACCTGTACGGTCCCCTGCAGGCGGTCGAAGCGTCCGGCGAAGGGGAAGTCGAGGTCGACCGGCATGATCAGCTCGGTGGCCATGCCGTGGCCGGTGATGAGGCTATCGGGTGGCAGCGTGAGCATGCGAAGCGGCGTCGGCATCCCCGGCTCCGGGTCGGGGTCGGGTTCGATGGCGAGGGCGAAGGAGACGCCGGTCGACAGATCGACGCCCAGCGGGGCGCCATCGCTCTGCTTGTCGCCACCCGCGGTGACCGCCATGGTGCCGTCCAGGATCGTGTACTCGAGGGTGATGTCGCCACGTGCGAAGTAGGGCTGACCGCTGGCCGGGTCGACGCGGAAGCGGCCCATCGACACGTTCACAGACGAGCCGCTGACGTCGTCCAAGTAGCGGAGCCAGCCCTCGTACACGAATGGGCGCGGCTGACCGCTGTCGTCCGCGAGTACCGGGATCTGCGCCAGATCGAGGCGGATCGTCGTCAGGTCGGAAGTGACCTCGAGCGTCCCCTCGGGGATCGCCTCGGGCTGGAGTTCGAGGCTGGCTGTGCGGCTGTTGGAGCTGAGGCGCGCGGGCGCGTCTTCATCACACCCGGGGCCACCGAGGGCCAGGACGAGCAGCGTGAGGCCGCACAATAAGCGCACCTGCCGCGCCGATCCACGGCGCCTGGACTGCGTGGAGTTCATGGATCTCGGGTTCCGCTCGCGGGGGAAGTGCGTTGTCCGCGGTTCATGGGATACGATCAACCGTCTCACCGGGTGGGGAGAGGCGAAACCGTAGCGAAGTCGTTGCCACGTGTCAAGTTCGCCGGCTCGGGCGGATGCCGCCGGGGGGGAACGGCCGCCGGCCGGGGTCCGCGGCCCCGAAACGGCCGCTGAGGGCCCACGGCCGCGGCCTCGCCGGGGGCCGGTCCGCCACCGGGCCGGCTGCCCCGGCGTGCCTCCACCGGGGTCCCGGATTCAGGCACGGAAAACGCGGCGCAGATCCCCGTCGTGGCGGCTCACCGCCGCTCGTAGTCCATGCAGTTCGAGATGTGGACCGGGGTCTTCCAGAGGCGGCCGCCGCCGTGCCCGCAGGTGACCCCGTCATCGTGGGCCGCGAGCAGGTAGCGGCAATCGTGGCAGCGCCAGCGTGGCCGGCGCCGCGCGGTGCGGCGCCGCGTCAGGCGGCCGATCAGCCAGTAGACGGTGCCGGCGAGGGCGAACACGGCGAGCAGGGCAAAGAGCGTGACCACGACGTGCATCGATCAACCATCATCCGTGGGGGGTGAGGGGCTGTGGCCGGGGGACTCCTGGGGTCCACCGGCCGGGCCGAAGAAGGCGGCGATGCGCGCCGCGGCGGTCGCGCCGATGCCGGGTACCCGTGTGAGCTCCTCGACGGTCGCCGCGGCCACCGCCCGCGGTGAGCCGAAGTGCTCGATCAGCTGGCGGCGCCGGCGAGGGCCGATGCCCGGCACGGCCTCGAGGCCGCTCTCCAGCATCCGCCGGCGCCGCAGCGTGCGGTGGTAGGTGATGGCGAAGCGGTGCGCTTCGTCGCGGATCCGCACGAGCAGGAAATGCTCGGGCGAGTCCTGCGGCAAGACGATGGGCTCGGTCTCGCCGGGCCGGTAGATGCGCTCGTCGGTGACGCGCGTGCGCTCCCCCTGGCGGTGCCGCCGGCGTTTGGCCAGCCCGATCACGTCGATGTCGACCACGTTGAGCCGCGCCATCACCGCCAGCACACGATCGAGCTGTGCCTTGCCGCCGTCGATGATCATCAGGTCGGGGAGATCCGCCTCGTCGAGACCTCGCCTGAGGCGCCGTGTCAGCACCTCGTCGAGCGCCGCATGATCATCGCCGCCAGCCGGCGTGCGGACGCGATACCGCCGGTAGCGATCCCTGTCGGCGATGCCGCCGCTGAAGGTGACCCGCGAGCCCACGGTCTGCCCGCCTCCGAGATGGGAGATGTCGAAACACTCGATCCTCTCCGGCAGGTTGGCGAGGCCGAGCGCCTCGCGCAGCCCGGCGAGCAGCGCGGCGTGTTGCTCGCGCTCCTCGTGCTCGACGGCCAGCGCCTGGGCCGCGTTGGCGCTCGCCATCGCCACCTGCTCGCGGCGCGGACCGCGGCGGGGCGTGAGTACCCGCACCCGGCGTCCGGCCTTTTCCGTGAACCAGTGTGCGAGGGCGCCGGCATCCTGCAGGGGCACCGGCAGCATGATCTCCGGCGGCACGAACACCTCGCCGTCGTAGAACTGCACCAGGTAGCTCGACAGGAGCTCCCGCACCGGCAGCGCCGCACGGAAGCGATGGGCACCCGAGTTGACCAGCTTGCCGTCACGGAAGAAGAGCACCTGGATGGCGAGGCGGTCACCGTCCCAGTGGTAGCCGAAGACGTCGCGATCGTAGGTCTCGCCGGTCTCCTCGGTGCGCTGTGGCTCGACGGTGCGCTCGATCGCCTGGATCTGGTCGCGCAGGGCGGCGGCGACCTCGTAGCGCCGTGCGGTGGCGGCCTCCTCCATCTCGCGGCGCAGCCCGTCGAGGAGCGTGCGATCACGTCCCCGGAGAAAGAGCACGAGCCCGTCGACGTGCTTGCGGTAGGTCTCGAGGTCGACCAGACCGACGCAGGGCGCCGAACACATGTCGATGTCATGGTAGACGCACGGTCGCGTGCGGTTGGCGAGCGTGTGGTCGCTGCACAGGCGGAGAGGGAAGACGCGCGCCAGCGATTTCATCGTGCGGCGTAGCTGATCGGCCGAGGCGTAGGGGCCGAAGTAGAGGGAGCCGTCGTTCCGGAAGCCGCGTGTGACCAGGGCCCGCGGCCAGGGGTGCTGGACGTTGAGCTTGACGATCACGTAGGACTTATCGTCGCGTAGCCGGATGTTGAAGCGTGGCCCGATCTGCTTGATCAGGTTGTTCTCGAGCAGCAGTGCGTCCTTCTCGGTGGCCGTCACCAGGAATTCGATGTCGGCGATGCGCTCGACGAGGCTGTCGATCTGGAAGCGGCCGTCGCCGCCGGCCCGGAAGTAGGAACGGATGCGGGCGCGCAGGTCCTGCGCCTTGCCGACGTAGAGCACCTCGCCCCGCGAGTCGCGCATCAGGTAGACGCCGGGCTGGCGCGGGGCGCGCGCCACGCGCTCCTCGAGCGCTGCCCGGAGCGCGGCGCCGCTGCGGGGCGGCCGGTTCCTGGACCGTTGCTGCGTGGGTCTGGCGGTCATGAGATGCTCGCGACGTTGCCGAGCTCGCGGCCGCCGGCGCGGCCGCACGCCGTCCGGCGTGCCGCGCGTGGCCGATGGCCGGGCGCGGGCCAGAATCCGTTTGCACGCTGCGTGCAACCCTGGCTAGCATGCCGGGTTCCCGAGCGACGGAGGTGACCAGGTGACCGATGATCCCCGGAGCCGCGCCACGATGCAAGCCGCGCGCTGGGTCGTGGGCGACGGCGTGATCGAGATCGCGGGAGCGGTCACGGATGACGCGGTCCGTGCGGTCCCGGTCGGCACCCTCGACGGTGCGTCGACCGCGGCGCCGCCGGTCGGTGCGGCCATCGAGGCCGCGAGCGGCCGCTCGGAGACCGAATGCGCCGAGGACGCCCTGGTCGATGCGGTGCGGACGGCGCTCGAGCAGGCCGAGGCAGCCGGACGGACGGCGCTCGCCTGGCGGCTACCGGCGGCGGCCTGGCCGATGCTTTCCGGGGCCCGGCAGGCCGAGATCGTGCTCGGGGCAGTGGCCGCGTTCCTGGCGCCGGGCGCGCGCCTCGAGCGGGTCGTGCTCGCCGCGGTCGACATGGCAACGCACGCGGCCCTGGTCAGCGAACTCGGGCGGCATGCCGCTCCGGCCAGCGGGGCGATCGACGTCCAGGTGCTCTGCTTCGCCGTGACGCGCGAGATCGTCGGCACCGACCGCCTGACGCTGTCGCTGCCGGCGCGGTGCACGGCCGGGACGGCGCTCGACGCGCTCTGCGGGCGCCATCCCGACCTCGGGGCGGTGCGCGGCACGCTCCGCCTGGCGGTCAACCAGGAGTACGCCGCCCCGGAGACCGAGCTGACCGCCGGCGACGTGCTCGCCCTGATCCCGCCGGTCTGCGGAGGCTGACCGAGCGATGCTGGTGTCCGATCCTCAGACGACGGTGCGCCTCACCCACGAGCCCCTGGGTCCGGCAGCGCCGGCGCCGCCGGATCCGCGCTGGGGAGGGACGGTCACCTTCGTCGGCACGGTACGGACCACGAACCGCGGCCGCCGTGTCCGCGCTCTCCAGTACGAGGCCTACGAGCCGATGGCCCGGGCGGTCATCGGGCAGATCGCGGACGAGGCGCGGCAGCGCTTCGATCTGGCAGCGATCAGTGTGCAGCATCGCCTCGGCCGGCTCGTGCCGGGCGACGTCGCGGTCAAGATCCTGGTCGGCGCGGCGCATCGCGACGCCGCGTTCGGGGGCTGCCGCTTTCTCATCGACGAGTTGAAGCGGCGTGCTCCTATCTGGAAGAAGGAAGCCTATGATGACGGAGAGGCCTGGATCGACGGTAGCGGCAGTGGCGATGCGGGCGGTGCGCATGGCTGAGCCGGGTCACGCGGCGACCGCGAATGGCCGGCTTCATGGCTGATCGGGGTGATCGGCCGGAGCCGCAGGATCGCCGGCCGGCGGAGCACGCCGCCGATCCCGGGGGTGCGCCGCCGGCCGACGCCGTGCGGCGGCGCCTGGCACTCGCCTGTACGATGGCCGGCCAGGTCGGCCGTGACGTCGCGGGGCGCTTTCGCGGCACCCTCGAGATGCACATCAAGGAGAGCGACTCCGCGGTCACCGACGCCGACCGGGCGGCGGAGGCACGGTTGCGGCGGGGCATCGCCCGCCAGTTTCCTGACGACTCGGTGCTCGGCGAGGAACAGGGGCTCGACGCGCGAGATCCCGACTGGTGCTGGACGCTCGATCCGATCGACGGCACGCACAACTTCCTGGCCGGGATCCCGTTCTTCGCGGTGGCCATCGGCGTCGTGCATCGCGGATGTCCGATCGCAGCGGTGATCCACGAACCGTGCCGCGACGAGACCTACACGGCCGCACGCGGCAACGGCGCCTGGCGGAATGGCACGCCGATCCGCGTCGCCCCGGGGCCGCTGGGTCCGCTGTCGATCGTCGCGGTGCGTCATCGATTCCTACGCCCGCCGCGGGCGGCGCTGTTCGATCGCATTCCCACTCGCAAGTTCCGCAGCCTCGGATCGATCTGTCTGGAGATCGCGCATGCTGCGGAGGGCGGGATCGCCGCCATCATTGCCGGCAGCGTGCGGCTCTGGGAGGTGGTGCCGGGCGGACTCCTGATCGAGGAGGCCGGGGGGGTGGTCCGGGACCCGCAGGGTCGGCCGCTAATGCCGCTGGCGGCACCGGTGGCCGAGCTCGCCGACAGCCGCTACCAGCTGCTGGGGGGGCACCCGGAGATTGTCGAGGGGCTCGTGCTGGCGCTGGCCGATATCCCGATGCCGGGCGGCGGCGTGCCAGGCGCGCCGGCCGATGCAGCAATCCCGATGCCGCCGAGCGACGAGGCGACGCCTTGAGTGGTGCGCGGCAGGACGGCGCGGCGCTCGCCGACCGTCTGCGCCGCCTCGACGGTCGCGGCTACCGCGCCTACCGCGAGCTCGAGGGCTGCTACCGGCTCGAGACCATCGAGCTTCACGTCGACCGGGTGCAGGGCGATCCGTTCGCCGAGCCCAGCCGTCTGCGCCTCGTGGTCGACCAGGCGTGCGCGGCGTTTCCCGGCACACTGACCGCGGACACCACGCGACGCATGGCGGCGGCGGACTTCGTGCAGCGGCGCGCCGCGGCGTTGGTGGAGCGTCTGGGCCGGGCGGCGCGGGGTAGCGGACACTCCGGCCGCGTCGAGGTCGAGGTTCCTGGCCAGCAGGTGCTGCCGCGGACCGGGGTCCGGCTGGACGACCAGCGGGCCGAGCTGCGGCTGCGCGTCGGCTTACCGGCGGCCGGCCGCACCATCCTGGGCGACGAGGCCCGCCGCCTGCTCCTCGAGGAGCTGCCGCGGCTCGGGGCGCAGGTCCTCCGGTACACCGCCCTCGATGGCGAGGCGCTCGCGCACCACGTCAGGGTGGTGGAGGGGCAAGAGGCGCTGCGCCAGCAGCTCGGCGCCCGCGGGCTGGTCGCCTTCGTGGCCGACGGTGCCAGCCTGCCACGACGCAGCGGCGTCGACGACCGGCGGCTCACCGGCGAATCGGTGGTGCCGTTCGAGGCCCCGGCGAGCCTCGAGGTCGAGCTGTCGTTGCCGGGTGGCGGCACGGTGCGCGGCCTCGGCATCGCCGAGGGCGTCACCCTGATCGTCGGCGGCGGGTTTCACGGCAAGTCGACGTTGCTCAGGACCCTCGCCCTGGGTGTCTACGACCATGCTCCCGGCGACGGACGCGAGCGCTGTGTGACGCGCGCCGATGCCGTCCAGGTCCGCGCCGAGGATGGCCGCTCGGTGACCGCCGTCGACATCAGCCCGTTCATCGGCACCCTGCCGGGCGGTCGCGAGACGCGGCGCTTCACGACGCGCAACGCCTCCGGGTCGACATCGCAGGCCGCCTCGACGGTGGAGGCGATCGCCGCCGGCTCGCGCCTGCTGCTCATCGACGAGGATACGAGCGCCACCAACTTCATGATCCGCGATGCGCGCATGCAGCGCCTGGTCCCGGCGGCGAGCGAGCCGATCGTGCCCTTCGTCGACCGGATCCGCGAGCTCCACGAGCGCCTCGGCGTCTCGACCGTGCTGGTCATGGGGGGCAGCGGCGACTACCTGGATGTCGCCGATCACGTCGTGCACATGGATCACTACCGGCCGTGTGACGTGACCGCGGCGGCGCGCTCGATCGCCGGCACGATCGACGTGCGCCTCCGGGAGCGGCATGCTGCCCTCAGACCGTCGGCGGCCCGCCGGCCGCGCCTGGGCAGTCTGGAGACGCGTCAGGGGCGGCGTGACCGGTTGCGAGCGCGGGGCCGGCGGACCATCCAGGTGGGTCACGAGGAGATCGATCTGGCGGTCGCCGAGCAGCTGGTGGAGACCGGGCAGACCCGGGCGATCGCCGACGCGCTGGGCTGGCTGCGCGACCGGGAGCGCCTGCGGTGCGGGGCGGCCTGGTCGGTCGCGGAGCTCCTGGACGACTACGAGGCGCTGGTCACCGAGCGGGGTCTCGACGCGATCACCGGCTGGCCAGCGGCGGATCGTGCGCGTCCACGGCGGCACGAGCTGGCGGCGGCCATCGACCGCTACCGCGGGCTCGAGCTCGCCGACTAAGATGCGTGGTCGCGGTCAGGCGCGGGCCGGATCATCTTCGTGGGCCGGCGGCTCGGCTGGGGCCGGCGGCGTCTCGCTCTCCGATGACGAGTCGGGCTCCGGCGGCGTCTCGTTCTCCGAAGACGCGTCGGGCTGCGGCGGCGTCTCGCTCTCCGATGACGCGTCGGGCTCCGGCGGCGTCTCGTGCTCCGGAGGCGCGTCGAGCTCCGCCGGCGTCTCGTGCTCCGGAGGCGCGTCGGGCTCCGCCGGCATCTCGTGCTCCGGAGGCGCGTCGGGCTCCGCCGGCGCCTGGCTGGCCGGCGCCGCATCGCTCTGCGGTGTGGCCGCGTCCGTCGTCGTGGCCGCGACTCCGGCCGCGGCCTCGTTCGCCGGCTCCCTCGCCGGCCCCGCGTCAGTGCCGATGGTCCCGGCGGACGGCTCCTCGGTCAGCACGTCATCGCCCAGGGCGACCGGCAACGCCTCGAGCACCATGAAGCGGCCGCCCTGCAGCACGCACCACTCGACCTCGGCCGGTTCGCCGAAGATGTCCTCGATCCCGGTCGCCATCTGGCAGAGATCGCGGATCGCGGCATCCTTCAGCACGACCGCGTTGCGACGGTTCTTGGGCACCGGGACGAGGCCGCTGGCCGAGACCATGAGCTCCTTGGTGTTGATGCGCTTGTAGCGCAGCGTCAGCGTCTCCCGATCGACGTGGTAGGTGTCGGGTGCCACACGACCGGTGATCGACTCCTGCTTCATGCCCCAGCCGGCGCTGATGAGCAGCATGTCGCGATCGCCGCTCATCGGATCGGCCGTGAAGATCGAGCCCGAGCTGATCGGGCGGACCATCGCCTGGATGATGACGGCGGGCTTGAGCTCGGCGTGGGCGATCGATCGGCGCCGGCAGTAGGAGACGACGAGCGGGTCCCAGATCCCGGACCAGATGTCGCGCACCGCCTGGAACAGGTCCTTCTCGCCGATCACGTTCAGGAAGTGATCGGTCTTGCCGGAGATCGGGCTACGCAACATGCTCTGGTAGGCTGGTGATGGGCGCACCGCGACGCGCGGGCGCTGGCCGAGCGCCCGGTAGACGGTCGACAGGCCGACCGCCAGATCGGCCGGGATCGCCGCCTCCTGGATGGCCTGCATGATGCCCTCGCCCGCCTCCAGCAGCTCGCTCTCATCGGTCAGGGCGCGGGCCTCGCGTACCTGCTGATCGATCCCGGAGATTTCGAGGAAATCGTCGTAGGCGCCCGTCGTGATGCAACATCCGCGCGGCACGGGATAGCCGCGCGAGAGCAGCTCGCCCAGCAGCGAGCCCTTGCCTCCGGCAACGCTCACGGAGTCCCGGCCAAGATCGTGCAGATCGACAATATAGTCGCTCATCGCCTCCGCCCTTCGAGGAGTCCAAGACGGAGCCAGAGTAAACGCGCCATCCCGACGGTGTAAAGCGGAAAACCGCCTGAGCATGGCCGAGCCGATCGCGTATGTCCTTATCTGACTGTTTGTTGTGAGTGCCACCTTGAGCACCGCGAGGGCCGTGGGGCGGTCCATGGGGCGGGCCGAGCGGCGCCTGGGGTCTCTTCCGTGCTCCCCATCGGTTGTGGTAGCGTCAGCTGGAATCTTGCATCAACGACGAACGCCAGCACGACGCCAGCGTGTCGTCCGGTGTGCGGTCACGGGTGGGGCCTGGAGGCCGGTGGCGCAGGCGGCGCCCGCCGCCCGTAGCCGGTCCGCCGGCGCCCGGTGCATGGTGCCCGGTGCGCAGGTGTGGCGGGCGCGCCTGGTGTGGCGGCGACGCGACGCGGCACGACCGGAATGGCGTTCAGGGGAGCCGGTCCATGTCTGGACACTCGAAGTGGAGCACGATCAAGCGCAAGAAGGCGAAGACCGACCAGGAGCGCGGCAAGATCTTCGGGCGCCTGATCCGCGAGATCACCGTGGCCGCGCGCCATGGCGGCGGCGATGTCGATGCCAACGCACGCCTGCGGACGGCGGTCCAGGCGGCGAAGGCGGCCAACATGCCGGTCTCGAACATCGAGCGCGCCATCGCCAAGGGGAGCGGTGCCGATGGCGGTCAGGCGATCGAGGAGATGACCTACGAGGGCTACGGTCCCGCCGGTGTCGCCATCCTGGTCGATGTCATGACCGACAACAAGAACCGCACGGCGGCCGAGATCCGGCACCTGTTCTCGAAGGGTGGCGGTCGGCTGGGCGAGAGTGGCTGCGTCGCCTGGAAGTTCGAGCTCCGGGGCTCGATCCTGGTCGACCGGTCCGCCACCGACGAGGAGACGCTGCTCGAGCTCGGCATCGAGGCCGGTGCCACGGACGTCAGCACCGAGCAGCCGGACGTGTTCGAGGTGATCACCGAGCCGACCACGCTGCACCAGGTGTCGAAGGCACTCGAGGCACGCTCGATCGCGCATCATGACGTGCAGCTGACACGGGTTGCCACCTCGACGGTCGACATCGAGGAGGAGTCGACGGCCGGCAAGGTCCTGAAGCTCATGGATGCGCTCGAGGACCATGATGACGTGCAGGCCGTCTGGTCGGATTTTGACATCTCCGACGAGCTGGTGACCAAGCTGAGCGCCCCGGCATGAGTCCCCGCACGCGGTCGATGCCGGGCGCGGAGGGGGGCGTGGCGACACCGGCAGGACCGCGTCGGACCGGTGGTGCTCGGCGGCACGGCGGCCCCGTCGTCGTGCTCGGTATCGACCCCGGCTCCCAGGCCACCGGCTACGGGCTCATCGACTGCGCACGCCGAGACCACCGCTACCGGGACGCCGGTGTCATCCGCCCACCGCGGGGCGCGCCGCTGGCATCGCGTCTTCTCGTGCTGCACGAGCGCATCGCCGCCGCGATCGACGCGCACCATCCCGATCTGGTGGCGGTCGAATCACTGTTTCATGCACGCAGTCCGCGCACGGCGATCACCCTCGGTCACGCGCGCGGCGTCATCCTGCTGGCATGCGCGCAGCGTGGCATCGAGGTGGCCGATTACACACCGCTCGAGATCAAGCAGTCGGTGACCGGACGCGGTGATGCATCGAAGGAGCAGGTACACGCCATGCTCTGTCGCCTGATCGCGGCGCCGCAGGATCTCGCACATGACGCCTCCGACGCCCTCGCCGTCGCCCTCTGTCACGCGCACCGCGTCCTCGACCGGGTGATGCCTTGATCGGCCGGCTGCACGGACGACTCGTGCGCAAGCGTCCGACCGGCATGACGGTCGACGTCGGCGGCGTCGGCTTCGAGCTCCTGGTGCCGCTATCGACCTACGAGAGCCTGCCGGCGGCCGGCGAGGAGGTGTCGGTCGTCACGCATCTGCACGTCCGCGAGGACGTCCTGCAGCTCTACGGCTTCGCGACCGACGCGGACCGCGAGCTGTTTCGCCTCCTGATCGCGGTCAGCGGGGTCGGTCCGAAGCTCGCCCTTGCCGTGCTCTCCGGGCTGCGCGCCACCGAGTTCCGCGATGTCGTCGCCGCCGGAGACGTGGCGCGCCTGCGCCTCGTGCCGGGCATCGGCAAGCGCACGGCCGAGCGTCTCGTCGTCGAGCTGAAGGACCGGCTCGGCCTGACGGACGCCCCGGTGCGCAAGGCAGAGGTCGCCGCGCTCGGTCTACCGCCCGAGGTCTACGACGACGCGGTGGCCACGTTGACAACGCTCGGATACACGAGCCACGTGGCGCAGCGCGCGGTGCGCGAGGCGGTGGATGGGCTCGGGGCGCAGGCGGCGCTCGAACAGCTCGTGCGCGAGGCGCTGCGTCGGTTGACGCGCTGAGCCCTGTCGCCGGTCCGCGCGGGCAGGACCCGCGGCCGATGCCGATCGCCTGGTGTGCGAGGTGTGAGACCGCCGCGACCCGTTGACAGCCGGGACTTTTGCGCTATCTTTCGAGTGGATCCACCAGACGTCGAGTGTCCCCCTCCCGTCGATCCGTGGTCCGCCAGCCGAGCCGCTCGAAAAGACATCCACCGCGACCACGCCCGTGTCCCGAAGGTTCGCCCACACCGACGGACGATGCGCTGGCAGGACGCGCGGGCCGGAACATCGGGCCCGTCCGCGTTAGCAGTTGTCCCGCATCCGAGTCCCGACACCAGCACGTTCTCGAGATCAGGCATCGCCTGCGCGCCGACGTCTTGACGCTCCCGGCGCGGTGCTGCGCGCGCACACGCGATGCACGTGGTTTGCCGGCGGGTGACCGCAAGTCGTACGCCTCGCGATCCCTGCATCGAGCGGTCTCCCGTCCGGCATCCGGTCCAGCGGCCCCCGCTGCCGGCGACCTCCGTCGCGCGATGCGGCGTCCGGTCATGAGACGGCATCTCCGGACGAGAGCCGGCGCCCGCCGGCGAGGGGGGATGGCGGTGGGGGCGCTGGCTCCCTGGCAGGCAGGGTGGCCCGTGCCCCGGTGATCCGGCGTGGCCGCACCCTCCAGCCAGACCTCCTCTCCGGCCCATGCGCCCGGCGGCAGCACGGCCTGGCGCCCAGGGTACGCTGGCCCCCGCCGACCGTCCCGGCCCGCGGCGTCGCCTGCGAGCGGCCGGCCGCTTGACACCCCTTCGCACCCGTCCTTATGCTCCCTCCGGGACAGGTATGACTCGTCACCGAACGCGCACCTCATGGCCGGGGCCGGCGCTGCTCGCCGTCGTGATCGGGCTCGCGGCCATCGCCGCGCCGGGTCTCCCTGCGGCGCAGCAGGCGCGTGGCCGTGCCGACGGCGCCGACCTCCCGAGCCGCTCGCCGACGCCACCGCACTTCGTCGTCGACACGTCGACGTTTCTCGGCGAGGAGGGTCGTCCCGGCGTGCGGGTGACGGTGTCGATCCCGTACCGCGAGCTGCACTTCGTCAAGCGACAGGAGCCGGAAGAGGGCTACGAGGCGATCTTCGACCTGTCGGAGATCTTCTACGATCACCGGCAGCGGCAGGTGGCCGGGGACGTCTGGCGGCACCGCGTGCTCGTCAAGTACTACCGGTCGACGAGGTCGCAGCAGCGGCACTTCAGCGACACACGGGAGTTCGTGCTCGAGCCGGGGGACTACAGCCTGGTGGTGCGGGTGCGCGGCTACCAGACGGTGAGCAGCTCGGAGGTGACGCGGCCGCTGCACCTGGTGTCGATCGAGGGACGTGCGTTCTCGATCAGCGGTGTCGAGATCGGTACCTGCACCGACTCGCTGGTCGGCCTGGCGCATCTCGAGGAAAGCGGCTTCCAGCTCAGCTGGACGCGACGCTTCGGGGATCCGCTGCCGCACGCCTGTGCCCGCGCCGAGCTCTTCGACGCTGCGGCGGCGGAGGCGGCGCGGCACGTGCGGATCCGGGTCGAGATCCGTGCCGGTGACGCGGTTCTCGAGAGCTTCGAGCAGGGTCTCGATGTCCGGCGACCCCGGACCGAATTCGCCTTCGGCCTGCCGATCGAGGCGCTCGCCCCCGGCACCTACGAGCTTCGGGTGTCGGCTCGCCGCGGCTCGCAGGAGCACTCCACCAGTCGCGAGTTCGAGATCGATGCCAGCCGTATCGACCTGACGCGCAACTACGACGACCTCGTGCAGCTGGCGGAGCTGTTCCTCGACGAGGACGTGGGCAAGCAGCTTGACGATGTCCCGGTCGGCGAGCGCCGTGCGCGCTGGAACGCCTTCTGGGCGGCGCGCGATCCGGAGCCCGATACGAAGCAGAACGAGCTCCTCGACGAGTTCTTCCGCCGGGTGCGCGAGGCGGCGCGGCGCTTCGGCGGCCGGGGCCGCACCGGCTGGGCGACGGATCGCGGCAAGGTCTACGTGCGCTACGGCGAACCCGACGACATCGAGAGCATCCCGCGGGGCTTCAACACGCCGGCCTACGAGATCTGGCGCTACGTCGCGCGCAACCTCACCTTCGTCTTCGCCGACACCACTCACTTCGGTGACTTCATGCTCGTACAGCCCTCACCGGCACCGTACTGAGCGTGCCGACGCGAGCGATCATCGAGGATCGGACCGCTCGATTCACCGCCTGCGACGAGAGATCATGAGAGGAACGCGCTCCATCGTCGGTTGCCTGCTGGCACTGCCAGTGCTGCTGCTCGCCGGCTGCGATCGCGGGGCGTCCTCGGAGCGGGCATCGTCGCCCGCACCACCGGCACCGATCGTGATCCCGATCGACGTCGATCCGGGTCTCGTCGACCCCCTGCGTGCCTCGGACCCGCGCGTGGCGCGCGTGAGCGTGCTCTTGCACGAGGGGCTCTGCGTGCTCGATGACTCGGTGCACGTGCGGCCGGGGGTGGCAAGACACTGGGAGCTCACGCACCGCGGCAAGCGTCTCCGGCTGGAGCTGGACCCGCGCGCCCGCTTCGCCGCCGGCCGGCGCGTCGAGCCCCGCGACGTGCGATTCACGCTGGAGCGCCTGCTCGATCCTCGATCGGCCAGCCCATGCGCCGTCGATCTCGGGCGCCTCGAGGGGGCGAGCGCCTTCCGGTCAGGCAAGGTCGACTCGGTCAGCGGCATCGTCCTGGTCGACTCGGCGACGGTCGAGCTGCGCTTCGCGCCGGTGGCCGGCGCCATCCTGACCTGCCTGGCGGATCCGGCGGCGGCAGTGGTTCCTGACGGTCTCGGCCCGGGCGAGGTGCCGCCCGGGCTGGGCCCCTGGGAGGTGGCGGCACGGGTGCCGGGCCGCTCGTTGACCCTGGTGCACCGTGCCGGCTATCACGGCGAGACGCCACGCTGGCCGGAGCTCGAGCTACGGGTCATCGACGACGCCTGGCACCGGCGCCAGGCGTTCGAGAGCGGTGCGATCGACCTGCTCGAGCTGGCGCCCGGGCTGCCGCCGCCCACCGGGCGTCTCGCGCCGCACGTCGTGGAGGTGACCGACTGGTCGGTCCTCGCCATCGCCATCAACTGCCGCAAGTACCCGTTCGATCGCTGGCGGGTCAGGCAGGCGCTCAACTACGCGATCGACGTCCAGCCGCTCATCGACGAGCTGCTAGGTGGGGCCGGGCGCCGGGCCGCCGGCCCACTGTCCCCGACGCTGCCGGGCGACGCGGCCGGTCTCGAGTGCTTCCGGCACGACCCGGCCTGGGCGCGGGAGCTGCTCCAGGCAGCGGGGTTCGCGCGAGGCTTCCACTTCGAGGTCTGGTACGAGGACGGGCCGCTCGCACGCCGGGTGCTGGAGGCGCTGCAGCACCAGCTGCGCCGGGTCGGTGTCGAGCTCGAACCCGTGGCGGCGAGCGCGCGCGACATCGCGGCGGCGATCGACGCCGGCACGCTCGACGCGGCGCTCTGCCGGCTGCGCCCGGGGATGCTCGGCGCCCACGCGTTTCTCGACGAGCGCTTCCACTCCGGCCGTTTCGGGGCGACCGGCAACGTGGCGCGGTACGAGAGCCGCGGGGTCGATCGGCTCCTCGGGCGCATGCGCCGCACCTACGACGCCGGCGACCGCGATGCCCTGGCCCGGCAGCTCGAGGAGCAGCTGCACGAGGCGGCACCGTGGGTCTACCTCTGGCACCCGGAGCGGCGGGTCGCCCTGGCGCCGGGGATCGCCGGCTACCGGATCGCGCCCGATCCGCGGCTCGAGCGCTTCCTGTCGATCGGGCGCCAGGAAGCGGGCGGGCCCTGATCCCCGGCGGCGACCTCGGCGCGGCCGGCAGGTCAGGCTCGCGGTCGGGGGCGCCGCGGCCGATCTGTGCCATGGGATCGACGCACTCCGCGCCGTATCGACCCGGGACAGCTCGCCGCCATGGTCTACTACTTCTTCTTCGTGCCGCTCGGTACCGACGTGCGCCGCCAGCGCCTGCCGCTCGTGACCTGGGGGCTCATCGCCGCCAACCTGCTGGTCTACGTGGCCGCGCACTGGATCGGGCCGCTCCGTCCCCAGGTCTGGCGGCTCGCCCTGGTCCCGGCGGCGCCGCAGGTGATCCACCTCCTGACTGCCTGTTTCCTCCATGTCGGCCTGTTTCATCTGGCGGGCAACATGCTCTACCTGGCGTTGTTCGGGATGGCGCTGGAGGACCGTCTCGGACGCTGGCGTTTCCTGGCGATCTACCTGCTCGGTGGGGCCGGTGCCCTGGCCCTGCAGGCGGCAGTCGTCGTCTGGTTGACGCCGGCCTATGCCGGCTGGCCGATCGTCGGCGCGTCGGGAGCGGTGGCGGCGTTGCTGGGCGCATTCATGGTGCGCCTGCCGCATGCCCGGGTCCGGGTGGCGGCGATCACGATGCTGCTCCTGCACGGCTATCACCGTGCCCAGATCCGGTCGATCAACTCGGTGGTCGCCATCTCCGTGTGGATGCTCCTGCAGCTCGTCTACGGCCTGGTAGCGGTCGGCGCGCCGTCGGGAGTCGCCTACTGGGCGCACCTCGGGGGACTGGCGCTTGGCATCGCGCTGGCGCTGGCGATCGATGGACGCGCGGCGGCAGCCGCCGAGCGTCACCTGTGGCGTGGTGATCGTCACCTCGAGCGCGGCGCCTGGTGGCCGGCCGCCGGCGCCTTCGAGGAGTACCTGCGCGCCCGTCCGGACGATGCCGGGGGCCATCGTCGCCTGGCACGGGCGCTGATCGCGGCCGGCGCTCGACGTCCGGCCGTCGATGCCTTTCACCGCGCCCTGGTGCTCGAGCTGGGTGCGAATCGACTCGAGGCGGCAGCCGCAACCTACTGCGAGATGGATCGTTTGCTTCCCGGTGAGGTGCTCGATCGCGAACGCCAGGTGGCGGTGGCGCGGGCCTTGCTGTTCGCCGGTGAGTACGAGATGGCCGTGCGCGCGCTCGAAGACCACGCCCGCGTGGCACCGGGGACGGTCGAGGCCGAGCTGGCGCGGCTGCTGGTGGCCGAGATCCGTGGCGGGCTGCTGGGGGAGCGCGCCGTGGCGGCTCGCCTCTGGCGCGAGCTCGACGCCCGGCTGCTGCCGGCGCGGTGGCGCCGCCACGTCGCCCGCCGGCGGCAAGAGACGGCCGGTTCGCCTGGACAGGCGGCCTAGTGCCAGGGCGGCCTAGCGCCAGGGCGGCCCAGTGCCAGGGCGGCCTAGTGCCAGGTCAGCCTAGCGCCAGGGCGGCCTAGTGCCAGGGCGGCCTAGCGCCAGGTCAACCTAGCGCCAGGGCGGCCTAGATGCAGTGGCGGTCGGCAAGGGCCTGCGCCTTGGTCTCGCTGTCGAACATGTAGACCGTGCTCTCGATCGTGCTCTCGACCTGTAGCCGGATGAAACAGGGGCTCAGGATGCTCGCCTTGCTGGCCGCCTCCGACTCGTCGAGCACGAACGCCTTGGGCGCGTAGCGCCGCGATCTGTCGACCAGCCACAGCATGACTGTCTCATCTCGACTGAAGTCGATGGTGCGCATGAACTGGTACTGGCCCACCGAGTCCGTGACGTGCGCCTCGACCAGCAGGCCGCCGATAAAGAGCTTGACGTCGATGCCGGCGATGGCGTGCTGGTCCTGATCGAGGACCGTGCCGGAGAAGGTGATCTCGCCCCGCATCGTCGGGTTGAGCCCCGCCTGGAAGTCCCTCTGCAGGTCGCGGGGGGTCGTTCGGTCGACGCGGGGTTGCTCGTCGGAGCCGACATCGGCGCGCGCGGGGGCGAACAGCGGCAGGGGCGCGAGCAGGCAGATGCACAGCGCTGCGTGTACGGTTCTCATCGGGAACACCTCCCTGAACGGTCGCCGTTCGACGGCAACGTAGCACTGGAGTCCGGAACGTGTCAAACCGCGCCGCCGATCGGGCAGCGGCGTCGGGCGCCTGCGCCCGGCGCGTCGCGAGGCCCGGTCGTGACGCCTCGCGGTCGAGTCATCGTGCCTTGGGACAACGACTTATCGGTAGGTTCTGCCTTGCAAACCGTGATCCGGTCTGCTAGCGTGCGAGCGGCTCGGTCCCGCGTCTGCTCGCCGTGCGCGGCCGGTGGACCCGGTCTGCGCGGCGGGATCCACCTCCAAGCGGGGGAGGATGATGTTCAGCTACCTGATGGGCTTGCTCACCAACGATGTCGCCATCGATCTCGGGACGGCGAACACCCTGGTCTACGTGCAAGGCAAGGGAATTGTTCTGAACGAGCCGTCGGTGGTCGCGGTCGAGAAAGGCACCGGCCAGGTGCTGGCGGTCGGCCATGCGGCAAAGGCGATGCTGGGCAAGACCCCCGACCGCATCGAGGCGGTCCGACCGCTCCGTGACGGTGTCATTGCCGACTTCGAGAAGACCGAGCATCTCCTGTCCGCCTTCATCCAGCAGGTGCAGCGGCGCAAGTTCTTGGTCCGCCCACGCGTCATCATCTCGGTCCCGTCGGGAATCACCGAGGTGGAGAAGAGGGCGGTGCGCGACTCGGCCGAGCACGCCGGCGCGCGCGAGGTGCTTCTCGTCTCCGAGCCGATCGCGGCGGCGATCGGTGTCGGCTTGCCGGTCTCCCAGCCGACCGGGAACATGATCATCGACATCGGTGGAGGCACGACGGAAATCGCCGTCATGGCCCTGAACGACATCGTGCACCACGAGTCGATCCGCATCGGCGGCGACGAGATGGACGAGGCGATCATCTCCTACGTCAAGAAGGCTTACAACATGCTGATCGGCGACCAGACCGCCGAGCAGATCAAGCTCCGCATCGGTTCGGCCTACGCGCTCGAAGAGGACCGCGAGATGGTCATCAAGGGGCGTGATCTGATCGCCGGCATTCCCAAGGAGATGAAGATCACCGCCGCCGAGGTGCGCGAGGCGCTGGTCGAGCCGGTCGACGCCATCGTCGAGGCGGTGAAGCTGTTTCTCGAGGTGACGCCGCCGGAGCTCGCCTCGGACATCGTCGACAAGGGCATCGTCATGGCGGGTGGCGGGGCGTTGCTGCGTGGACTCGACACGCTGCTGCGCGAGCACACCAACCTGCCGGTCACCGTGGCGGAGGATCCGCTGCTCTGTGTGGTTCTCGGTACCGGCAAGATCCTCGAGGATCTCGATACCTACGAGAACGCCATCATGAACACCTCGGCCGATTAGCCGGTCCGCAGCCGTCGCGACAGCGACCACACGTGGTGTATGGAGCCAGCGCGCGTCACCCGTCGCACCTCCCATCTGTTCGATCATCGGGGCGAGATCGTGGCGTACATCACGCTCGTGGTGATCGCGCTGTCGATGATCGCCGCGCCCGATGACCTGCAGCTCGAGGCGGCCATCCGCATCGAGCAGCGAGCGATGTGGCCGTTCCAGTGGGCGGGACAGATGATCGACCGTCTCGACTCGATCGAGCGCGAGAATCGCCGGCTGGGAGCCCTGGCCGAGGAGCTGCGCCTCGAGCTCGTCCGGACCCGCGAGGTCCATCTCGAGAACGAGCGGCTGCGGGCGATGCTGGGGCTGAGCGAGCGGCGGGGCGTGCGGATGATCGGCTGCGAGATCCTGGGCCGCGGCGGCGGTCGGCTCGGCAACGAGACGCTCCACCTCGATCGGGGCGCCGGACATGGGGTCACGGTCGACATGCCGGTGACCTGTGCGGCGGGCGTGGTCGGTAAGGTGCACCGGGTCTACGACACGAGCTGCGACGCGCACCTCCTGACCCATCGCTGGACGCGTGTCGGAGTGCGCGGCACGCGAAGCCGCGTCACCGGGGTCGTCGAGTGGAACCCGCTCGACCCGGCGACGCTCAAGCTGCGCGGCGTCTCCTACCTCGAGGACCTCGTTCCGGGCGATTCCCTGGTGACCAGTGGCATGGGCGGCATCTACCCCGACGGGCTCCGGGTGGGAGTGGTCGAGGAGGTCGGGCGTGATGCCGGCGGTCTGCTGCTCGATGTCACCGTGCGGCCGGCGGTCGACTTCAGCCGTCTGGAGGAGGTGTTCGTGCTGGTGGAGACGCCGGCGGATTCCACCGGGCGGCCGGTGGCGACCGGTCGGGACGCGGCGGCCGGCGAGGGCGGCACCGACGCGGTGGTGGAGCTGCGGTGAACGACGACCGGACACCGATCGACTACTCGCGCGCCTGGCGCAAGTCGGCGCTCTTTCTCGGGGCGCTGGTGCTGGCGGCGCTCGCCCTGCAGACCTCGCGCATCCTCAGGCTACCGGCGACCGAGGTCAGGCCCGACGTGCTCCTGGCGCTCGTCTACTACTTCGCGCGGTACGAGGGCTCGGTGCCCGGCATGTTGCTCGGATTCATGGTCGGCCTGCTCGAGGATGTCTCTAACCCGGATGCATTCGGTATCGGCACCCTCGCGAAGTGCACGGTGGGCTTCCTGACCGGCCGTTACTGGGCCGGGCGGCGCATCTTCAAGGAGAACTGGCGTGCGCAGACGTTGACGCTGTTCGCCGCCGTCGTGATCCACGACCTGGTTTACATGCTGTTCTACACCGGTGGCCATCCGCTCGGCTTCCTCGCGCTGCTCGGTCGGGTGACGCTGCCGACCGCCGTGTATACTGCGCTCGTCTGTCCGGCGGTGATCGCCGGCGGCGGCTGGTTGATCCGTCACGGCCCCAGGCTCCATGCGAAGCTCTTTCGGCTCCAGCAGCAGCGGTAGAAACCTCGCGGCCCGCGCCCGCGGGGCACGGCTGATCATCGTCCTGGTGTTCGGCGTCTTGCTGCTCAGGCTCGTCCAGCTCCAGGTGATCGACCATGTGCGCTACGCCGAGCTGGCACGCGACAACTTCCTGCGCGAGGAGGTGGTGCCGGCCGTCCGCGGGGTGATCCGGGACCGCGCCGGCCGGATCCTCGTCGATTCGGTGCCCTCCTTCGCGCTTGCCATCGACCCGCACGATGCCGCCTTCCGTCGGCCCGACTCGACGAGCGTCTCCGATGTGCTCGCGAAGCTGGCCCCGAAGATCGGTGCCTCTCCCGACTCGCTGCTGGCCAAGATCGAGGTGGAGCGGCAGCGCTCCTACCGACCGGTGCGGATCCAGCGCCACCTCTCGGACTCGTTGCTGGTCTACATTGCCGAGCGGCGCGACCGGTTGCCCGGGGCGGTGATCGAGGAGGAGCCGATGCGGCGCTACGTGTACGGCGCCCTCGCCGCACACGCGCTGGGCTACGTCGGCGAGGTCTCGGCGGC
>JASFRE010000016.1:0-20658 GCA_050115055.1 Candidatus Eiseniibacteriota bacterium
CGGCGCGCATCTGGGCCAGCGTCCGGTAGCCGCTTCCCGCCTCGAGCGAGCGCGCGAACAGCTCCTGGCGCGCGTCCTCGGTATGGCGCTGGATCTCCGGCACCGGCACGCCGAAGTGGAGCAGCGCCTCGCGCGTCATCTCGAGGCTCGCCTCGAACTCGGGCAGCACGACGTTCGCGACTCCCAGCTCGCGGAAGACCGGCAGGAAGCTCGCATCGGAGGCGCGGGCGACGATCTCGATCCCGGGGCTCGCCCGCCGCGCGTGCGTGACGATCGCGCGCGCCACGACGACATCCGGTGTCGTGACGACAAGCAGGCGCGCCGCCCGGATCGCCGCCGCGTCCAGGACGACGTCGTGGCTGGCGTCACCGTAGACCACCGGGATGCCGGTCGCCCGCACCTCCTCGACGCGGCGGTGATCGAGCTCGACGACGACCAGCGGCAGTCCGAGGCGCCCGAGGACGCGCGCGAGCTGCGCGCCGACCCGCCCGCCGCCGGCGACCACCGCGTGTCCGTGCAGCCCGCTCTCCGGGATGTTGCGCGTCTCGAGCGTCTCGTGACGGAAGCGCCGCCGCCGGAGCGCGTAGAGCCGCGCGGTCTGACCGGAGACGAACGGCGTCAGGGTCATCGTCAGGATGGCGACGCTCAGGATCAGCGAGTAGAGCTCGGCCGGGATCGAGCCGGTCGACAGCCCCTCCCGCGCCACCACGAACGAGAACTCGCCGACCTGGAAGAGCCCGAGCCCGACTGCCAGCGGGATCACGTTGCCGTAGCCGAAGAGCCGCGCGAGCGCCGCGAACAGGAGCCCCTTGCCGGCGCTGACCGCGGCGATCAGCATCAGCACCTGCGCCAGATGATCGAGGAGAAAGCCCGGATCGAGCAGCATGCCCACCGACGCGAAGAACAGCAGGCCGAAGAGATCGCGCAGCGGGATGATGTCGCTCAGCGCCTGGTGGCCGAAGTCCGACTCGCTGAGCACCATGCCGGCGACGAAGGCGCCGAAGGCGAACGACAGCCCGACCAGGTGGGTCGCGTAGCCGATGCCGAGACCGATGGCGGTGATCGCCAGCAGGAAGAGCTCGCGCGATCCGAGCCGGGCGATGTGGCGCAGGAGGCGCGGCAAGAGCCGCGTCCCGAGCAGCACCATGCCGGCGATGAAGCACGCCGCCTTGACTGCGGCCACGCCCACCGCCGGAAGTCCCGCCACCGGATCGCTGATCTTGGGCAGGACGACCAGGAGCGGCACCACGGCCAGGTCCTGGACGATCAGCATGCCGATCATCACCTTGCTCGACAGCGTTCCCAGCCAGCCCTGGTTCATCAGGGTTTTCAGGATCACCATGGTGCTCGACAGCGCGATGCAGGCGCCGAGCCAGAGACCGTGCTGCCAGTGCCAGCCGAGCAGGTGTCCGAGTCCCAGTCCGAGGCCGATCGTGAGCAGCATCTGGATCGGGGTGCCGATGAGCGCCACCATGCGGACCGGCCGCAGGTCCTTCAGCGAGAACTCGAGCCCGAGCGCGAAGAGCAGCAGCGCCACCCCGATCTCCGCCAGGAGCTCGATCTCGTGTACGTTGCTGATGGCGATGCCCGGCGTGTGGGGTCCGAGCAGGATCCCGGCGGCGATGTAGCCGAGGATCACCGGCTGGCCGAGCCGCTGCACGACCAGGCCGCACGCGAAGGCGGCGACCACGATGAGGATGATGTCGGTGGCGATTCCCATGAGCGTCCGGCTGCCTGCGTCCTTCACCCTGCGGGAGCTGCGGTGGCCATCGCGCACCCGCTCCCGCCCGCCTCATGAGGGTACATAGCCCAGACCGGCGGCCGGGTCGAGCGCAATCGACGGCGGCCCGGGATGGTATGATCAGGAGGCAATCGGCGGACACGCGAACCGTTCAGGGCTCCCACCACGATCTCGAGAGGGGAACCGACATGGCGCGCTGGCTCTTGATCCTGATCGCCGCCTGCATGGTCTCGACGTCCGGCGCGGCACCCGCGGCGCGGGCGGCGGACTGCCGGCCGGGCGAGCTCCTCCTGATCCTCGCCGACGACACGCCGCTCGATCTCGGCGCCTCCGGGGAGGGCGCACCGACCTCGTCCGACCCGGCGCTGTCCGCGCTCCTCGCGCGGCACGGACTCGTCCACCACGAGATGATCGTCCGGAAAAGCGCCCCGCTCTCCGCCCGCGAGCGGCGCTACGTCAAGCTCACGAGCGATCGTGCCGACTTCGACCCGATCGCCGCCGCCGCCGAGCTGACCGCGACGGGCCACTTCGTCGCCGTCTCCCCCAACTACCAGCTCGAGCTGCTCGTCATGCCGAACGACACCTACATCGGACGCCAGTGGGCGGTCGAGTCGGCCAACGACGCCGACATCGACCTCCCCGAGGCCTGGGATGTCGAGCAGGGACACCCCGGCGTGGTGATCGCGGTCATCGACACCGGTGTCGACTGGAGCCATCCGGACCTGGCCGGCAACGCCTGGCAGAACCCGGGCGAGATCCCCTCGAACGGCATCGACGACGACGGCAACGGCTACGTGGATGACGTGTACGGCTGGGACTGCGCCATGAACGACAACGACCCGCGACCGGAGCCGTACCTCGAGGCCGGCGTCGACGTCGGCTTCCACGGCACCCACTGCGCCGGGATCGCCGCGGCCACCACGAACAACGCCGCCGGCATCGCCGGCGCGGGCTGGGGCTGCTCGGTCATGGGGCTCAAGGTCGTGAGCACCGCCGGCGGCTTCACGACGCAGGCGGTGACGAACGCCTTCCTGTACGCGGCGACCGAGCACGTCGACGTGATCTCGATGAGCTTCGGCGGGACGTTCCAGGATTTCGGGTTCATGCAGAGCCTCATCGACGACGCGACCGCCGACGGCATCGTCTGCGTGGCCGCCGCCGGCAACAACGACACCCCCGAGATGCTCTATCCCGCCGCCCTCGACCACGTGCTGTCGGTCGCCGCCACGAACGCGAGCAACCAGCGCGCCTCGTTCTCCACCTACGGGACCTGGGTCGACGTGGCCGCACCCGGCGAGCACATCTGGTCGTGCGTGCAGTCCAACTACGAGTGGGACGTGCTGACGCAGCTCCTGTTCATGCTGCTCTACGAGTGGGACGGCGTGAATCCCTACATGTACGCGGACGGCACCTCGATGGCCTGTCCGCTCACGGCCGGTGTCTGCGCGCTGGTGCGCGGGGCGGCACCCTGGATGACCGCCGAGCAGGTCGCCGAGCGCATTATCGACACCGGCGACGTGATCCAGTTCGACCAGCCGATCGGGGTCAAGGTCAACGCCCTTGCCGCGGTGACCAACCTGACGACCTCGGCGACGGCCGCCGCTCCCGCGCCGGCGGTCCGGCTGGTGAGCCATCCCAACCCCTTCAATCCGCGGACGACGCTCGAGCTTGCGGTGGTCACCCGGTCGCGCGTGCGCCTCGATATCCACGACGCCACGGGGAGGCTGGTGCGCACCCTGCTCGACGGCGTCGTACCGGCCGGCGTCCACACCGTCGCGTGGGACGGGCGCGACGGCACCGGACGGCGCGCGGCGAGCGGTCTCTACCTCGCGCGCGTGACGGCGAACGGCGGCGCGCGGACGCTCAAGCTGACGCTCGTCCGGTAGGGTTCGAGATGCTGGAACGACTCTGCGTGCCGCAGCAGCGACGCGGCCGGTTCCTGATCGCCGTCACCGGGCTCGTCATGGCGCTCGGCGCCGCGCCGTCACGCTGCGCTGCCGCTGACGTCGGTCGTGGCGCCAGCGCCGTCGACGGCGGCGCCGCGCCGTCACCCGCACGGGCGTCCGCCCCCGACGCTGCGTCCGCCCCCGACTCGACGGCACCGGTCGCCGGCGACACGCTAGACTCCCCGTACGGCCCCGCCGGGTACGACGCCTCCGGGGAGGTCGAGATCTGGCGCATGCCGGCGCTGGCACGCGAGGACACCTTCGGTGTCCGCCTGCGCTACGAGTACCGGACGATCGAGATCGAGGCCGACCGCCTGTCGCTCCGCGAGATCCTCGAGCGCGCGCGCGAGGGCGAGCGTCGCCGACGTGAGGCGGTCGACGACGCCAGCTACACCGAGAACGTCCGTGTCTCGGCGATCGGCAGCCGGATCGGCCGCGAGCGCAACCGCATCTTCGAGGAGCGCACGCGCGTCTACTACAAGGCACCCGATCGCCATCTCCGGATCAGGATCGCCGAGCGCGCCTACGGCGATCAGGACGAGGAGGAGGAGACCGAGAGCCGGTCGAGCGTCCGGGTGAGTGTCGACGACATCCTCGACCTGGCGAGCGCCCCCTTCTACCTCGAGAACATCGATTCCTACCGCTATGCGATCCGCGACCGCCAGGTGTTTCCCGACCGCGTGGTCTACGCGGTCGACTTCGAGCCGCGCTCGGAGTTCGACGTCGAGCCGTCGGGGACCTTCTGGATCGACGCGGCCGAGTTCGTCATCATCCACGAGGAGATGCGCTTCGAGCGCAACCCGGCGCCCCTGATCCTCAAGTCGCTCGGCAACTTCACGCGCGAGCGCCGCCGCGTCGACGGGCGCTGGATGGTGACCCGCGCCTATGCCGAGGCGGAGCTCCGCGGCACCCTCCTGCACGGCATCCGGAAGATCGAGTTCGAGCTCCGGTTGTCGGACTTCGCCTTCAACACCGGACTGCCCGACTCGCTGTTCGCGGGCGCGGCGGCCGGCAGTGCCGGCGAGGACGGTGTCCACGCCGGAGATCGACGACGGGACGGCGACGGCGGTCACGAGGAGCCGGTCGAGGAGGAGCAGGAAGAGCAGGAAGAGCCGGAGGAGACGCGATGAGGGCGCGGGTGGCACCGGCGGCGGCGACCACGGCGCTCCTGGTCTGCGTGGTGGCGCTGCCACTCGCCGCCGAGAGCGAACGCACCGCATCCACGCCCGCGTCCGCCACGCCCGCGCCTGCCACGCCCGCGTCCGCCACGCCCGCGCCTGCCACGCCCGCGCCCGCCACGCCCGCGC
Source organism: Candidatus Eiseniibacteriota bacterium (assembly GCA_050115055.1). GTDB lineage: Bacteria > Eisenbacteria > RBG-16-71-46 > CAVPCR01 > CBDCWB01 > JASFRE01. The sequence goes on from JASFRE010000016.1 coordinate 4,995, forward strand.
CCGCCACGCCCACACGGCCGGCGACCACCGAGCCTGCCGCGCCGACCTTCGAGAGCTACCTCGACAGCCTGCGCGCGCGCTCGGCGGAGCAGCTCGAGCGCCGCGGCGTGCGCGACGCCTGGCCGGCCGCCGACAGCATCGCCGCCATCGCCCGCGCACGCGGGGTCGCCTTCGCCGACTCGGCGCGCACGATCGTGCCGCGGCGCCGCTTCGACGCCGGCCTGGAGCCTGCGCTGGTCGGCTTCAACCGTGTCGAGGGGCTCCGCATCGGGGCCGGCGCGTCACTGTCATACGGACCGGCGGCCGTCGAGGCGAGCGGCGCCTACGGGTTCTCCAGCGAGGCGTGGCGGCATCGCGAGAGGCTCCGCCTCAGGCGCACGGCGCTCCAGAACCTGACGGTGACGGTCGCCGACGTCATCCTCCCCTACGGCGCGGCACCGGTGGACGCCAACGGGGTCTTCGCCTTCATCGCGGGCGCCGATGATCAGGACTACCTCCGGCAACGGGGCGTCGAGGTGCGCTGGGATTTCGACATGGACGCCGTCACCGCACGTGTCGCGTACGAGGTGGCCGATCAGACGAGCGTCGATGCCGCCACCGACTGGAATCTCCTGGGCCGCGACCGCGGGCCGCGGCCCAACCCGGACATCGACGACGGGCGCGTGCGGCGGCTACGCATCGGCGGCAGCGGGCGGCGCACGATCCGCGCCTTGCGGAGCGCCGTGGTGCGCTGGGATGCCGGCGCGGAGATCGCGGGCTACGGGCTGGGCGGCGACTTCGACTACGACCGCTACGAGCTCGACGTCGAGGCCGACCTCCATCTCCCCGGCCGCGACGACGCGCGCCTGAGTCTCGAGCTGGGCACCGCCCGCAACGGCCCGCCCCGCCAGGCCTTGTTCTATCTCGGCGGACCGCGGCGGCTGCGTGCCTTCCCGGTGAACGCCTTCTCCGGCGACCGGGCGTTCGCCGCGGCGCTCGACTACCACGTCAACACGGACCTGCTGGCTCGCCTCGGCCTGCCGTGGGCACAGATCCAGCTCGTGCCGTTCTACGAGATCGGCGCCGCCTGGCACGACCCGAACGGCCGTGGGCTGTTGTCGCGGCCGGAGTCGGGGGACTGGCGTAGCGACGCGGGGCTCGCCCTGCAGCGCAATTTCCTGTTCGGGATCTCGGCACGGCTCGATCTCGCCTTCCGACTCGACCGCGCCCGCGACCGCCTGACCACGCGCTTCCGCTTCCAGATGCCGCTCTTCGATCGCCTCGAGTAGGGGGGCGCGCGCCGGTCCGGGGTGATGGCGCCGGGAGGCGAGCCGGACCCGCATGGGTCCGGGTCCAGCTCGCCCGCGACGCTGCCGGCCCCTGGAAGGGGCCCGGGCCTCCAGCAGCGTCGCGCGCCGCCGGTGACACGACCGGTCACCGGGGATGTCCCGCGCTCCTGGCACGCGCCGCGTCCGCCGTGCTCGCCGCGTCTGCCGCGTCTGCCGCGTCTGCCGCGCTCGCCGCGTCCGCCGCACGCGCGACGCCGGGAGCGCCCGCCGCGTCCCGTTGTTTCGCGGTCGCCAGGCCACCCGTCGGCACGGACGGTCGGCCGGCGCAGCACCGTGAGCGCACACGGCATTGGCAGCGATCCCGTCGATCCCTGGACGCTGACATCGGGGGCAGGAGTGGCGCGATGGCGCCGCATGCCCCGGTGGGGATTCTGGCCAGTGGGTCGGCCCACGTTTCGCGTGGCGCCGGCGAAGCGTCTCGAGTCGAGACACCCCCATGATACCACCCCGTCTCGACCGGTCGCAATCGCTCCGTGCCAGGAGCGCTGGCGGCGCCCCGAAGAACCGGTCGCGCACCCGACCTGGCCAGCACTAGAATGCCCCCCGGAACGGGTGGACCCGGCACGTCACGGGCGACTCGGACCGACCAGGGCCGTCACCCCGGAACCGTCACGTCGGGGCGGTGCGGTGCGGGCGGCGCGCGAAGACAGAGACCGTGCAGCGTCCGTCATGGCGCGGCGCGCTGCCGGCGAGGATGCGTCGACATGGGTATTCGCGGCAAGATGCTGTCGGGTTTCCTGATCCTCGCGACGATGCTGCTGATCGCCGGCGTCTGGTCGATCCACGAGCTCACCAGCATCGGCATCTCCGTGCAGCGGCTGCTCGACGAGAACTACACGAGCATCGATGCTGCACAGCGCATGACCGAGGCGCTGGAACGCGAGGACAGTGCGGTCCTCCTCCTCCTGTCGGGCAACTGGAGCGAGGGGCGGGCGATCATCGCAGCCGCCGACTCCTCCTTCCAGTCGGCGTTCGCGGTCACCCGCCTGAATGTCACCATCGATGGCGAGCAGGAGCTGGTCGATGCCATCGCCGCCGCCTACGAGGGCTACCGGTCGCTCTGGGCGCGACCCATCGTCGACACCGAGCGGCAGGGCAATCTCGACTGGTACTTCGCCGAGGCGCACCGGAGCTTCCTCGATGTCCGGGCGGCGGTCGAGAAGGTGATGACCCTCAACGATCGCACCATGTACCGCACCGCCAGTGGCCTGCAGCAGCGCGCCCGCCGCGCGGTGATGCCGGGGATCGTGGCGATCATCGCGGCGCTCGTCTTCTCGCTCCTGTTCAACTACTTCGTCGACACGTTCCTCGTGCGCCCGATCATCGGAATCACCGACGGGGTGCGAGCCTCGCTCGAGGAGCGCACCCCGTTCGACGTCCAGGTGCGCACGACCGACGAGATCGGCGATCTCGCGTCCGCGGTCCGGGCGGTGCTGGCCCGCCGTCACGGTCACGAGGACGACTGATGCGCCTGTACCTGGTCTTTCGCTACGTCGGCCTCGTGCTGCTCCTGGACACGGCGATGCTGCTGGTCTCGGCCGGGGTCTCCGCCATGTCGCATGACTCGGCGACGTTTCCCCTGCTCTACAGCGCCCTGATCGCCGGGCTGTTCGGGGCCTTTCCGCTGGTTTTCGTCCCCCCCGCCGACGACATCTCGAGCATGGAAGGCATGGCGATCGTCGTCATCAGCTGGCTCCTCTCCTGCCTCGCCGGCATGCTGCCGTTCGGGCTGTGGGGTGGCGAGTTCACCGCGACCAACGCCTGGTTCGAGAGCGTCTCGGGCTTCACCACCACCGGCTCGACGATCCTGTCGGACCTCGACGCACTGCCGCGCGGACTCCTCTTCTGGCGCTCGTCGACCCACTGGATCGGCGGCATCGGAATCATCATCTTTGCCCTGGCGCTGCTACCGTCGCTGGGCGCGGCGGGTGCCGTGCTCTATCGCTCGGAGATCTCGCCGCTGGCGGCCGAGTCCTTCCGCCAGCGCACCCGGCGGACGCTGAAGATCCTGCTCGTGACCTACGTCGGCCTGACCGCGTCGGAGACGGCACTGCTGCTCGTCTGTGGCATGGGTCCGTTCGACGCCGTCACCCATGCCTTCGCGACCATCGCCACCGGCGGCTTCTCGCCGCACGCGACGAGCATCGCCTACTTCCACAGCGCCTGGATCGAGGGCGTCATCATCGTCTTCATGGTGCTGTCGGGGATGCACTTCGGTCTCCTGTTCGCCGCCGCGCGCGGCCAGCCGGGCCACCTGCTGCGCTCGACGGCGACCCGTTACTACCTGGCGGGGCTCGTCTGCGCGGCACTCGCGGTGACCGCCAGCATCCACGGACCGGTGACCGGCGACTGGTGGTCCGCCTTCCGCCTGGCGACCTTCCAGGTGATCTCGGTCGGCACCTCGACCGGGTTCGCGACCGCCGACTCGTCGCACTGGCCGCCGTTCGCCGTGCTGGTGCTGCTCTTCTTCACGCTGCAGTGCGCCTGCAGCGGTTCGACGTCCGGCGGCATCAAGGTCGACCGCATGGTCATCGCCTGGAAGGCGCTGATCCGACGGGTGACGCTGACCCGTTACCCGCGCGCCGTGGTCAACGCGAAGCTCGACGGATCCACGATCGCCGACGACACCATCGAGGCGGCCCTTCTCTACATCGTCCTGTACATCGGCATCGTGTTCGCGTCGAGCGTCATCCTGTCGGCGCTCGGCGTCGATGCCCTGACGGCCTTCTCCGGTTCCGCCGCGGCCATGGGCAACGTCGGCCCCGGATTCGGTGCGGTCGGATCGATGAGCCACTTCGGCGGGCTGCCCGAGGCGGCGCGGTGGGTCCTGAGCGCCGACATGATCCTCGGACGGCTCGAGGTCTTCGGGCTGGTGGCGATCCTGTTCGGGCGCTCCTGGTACTAGACCGTCGCGCCCCGGCGCGGCGTCGCGCGAGCGGCGATCAGCGCCGGCCATCCTCCTGGCGGCGGGACCGGAAGAAGCGCGCCTCGAGAAGCGTCGGACGGCGGACCAGGCGCTCGAGGAGCCGCTCCGCCGCCACCTCGAATGCCGTCTCGTCCGCGACGTCCTCGCCACCCGGCTGGTCGCCGGGCTCGCGGTTCCGGAAGAGCACGTTGCCGGCGATCTCGAACGACTCCGGCACGTCGTGGCGCGCGATGGCAGTCTGCATGCAATAGGGCTCGCCGTCGTCGTAGCGTGGATCCTGCCCGGTCCTCATGATGATGTTGCCGGTGAGCCGCCCGGGCGGCGGCGGCCCGTCCAGCGTGCGCACGATCGACACGCCGCACGCACCGGTGTGGTCGATAACGTTGTTCTCGATCACCGCCGAGGGGCGCCCCTTGCCGGCGTCCCACAGCGAGATGCCCCAGGTGAGGATCTCCTCGACCACGTTCGAGGCGATCAGGGTGCGCGCATCGACGAAGGTGCCGATGCCCTTCCAGTAGTTGCGCACCAGGTTGCCGCGAATCGTCGCCTGCGCGTCCCACGTGACGCCGATCCCCACCCCGCGGCCGCCGCCGGCCTCGCGACCCCGCGCCGCGTCGACGCCGTCGATCACGTTGGCCTCGATGTGCGCCGTGGCGCCGCGGTAGAGGGCGATCCCGTCCCACGAGTTGCGCTCGATCCGGTTGCGGCCGGCGGTGAGTTCGGCGCCCTCGCGGCCGGCGATGCCGATCACCCCGACCACGACCGAGTCGATGACCGCCGGATCACCGATGTTGTCGGCGATCCGGCAGTCGAGCACCGTCACCGACGAGCGACGCACGACGATGGCGGCGTCCGTCGCCCGGCCGTCCGGGTCTCGCGCGCCGTCGGTGACGGTGAGCGAGTCGATCCGGCAACCTTGACAGTCCTCGACCAGGACGCCGTAGCCGGCGTGCGTGTGGATGACGGTGGAGTCGGCGCCGGCACCCACCAGCCGCACGCGCACGCCGGAGAGTCGCATGCCGAGCGTCGCCGGCACCGGGGTGGCCGGATCCTCGCAGTTGCCGCAGGCCGGGTCGGTGTAGTCGACCGGCTCGAGGTGATAGTGCCCGGGCGCGAGGCGCAGGATCTCGCCGCGGCGCGACGCCGCGACGCGCGCCGCGAGGTCGTCGCCCGGATGGACGAGGACGACCGGCGTGTCGAGGGCGGTCGCGGGCGGTACGGCCAGCGCCCAGGTCACGGCCGCCGCGAGGAGCGCGGCGCGCCGGATGGCGGCGCGCCGGATGGCCGGGCGCCGGTTCACGTCGTGCATCATGCCTCGTCTCCCTCCCGGTCCCCGCCACGGCGGCACGCAGGTTCCGTCGCGCGACTCCGGTCTACCGCCGGCCGGTCGTCCTGGATCGGCACTGCACCGCCGATCTCGCGGTGTCACCGCCCGCGACCTGATGCTAGCATGGCGTCCGGTCAGGCGTGCCGCACCACGGCTGCGCGACGGCGACGCCGCGCGTGCCCGCCGACACCACGACGACCGAGCCCGACCCCGGGCCGGTCGAGTCCGACCGGGTCCGACCGGGTCCGGCCGAGTCCGGCCGGGTCCGGCCATGCCGGGGAGAATCGAGATGCCGACCCACCGCGATCAGCTCCTGCCGCTCCTCGCCGAGCGTTCCTACTTCGAGGGCGACTTCGTCCTCACCTCGGGCCAGCGCTCGACCTATTACATCGATCTGAAGAAAACGAGCTACGACGCCGAGGGACGCCGGCTCATGGGCGAGGCGATCGCCGACTGGATCGAGGCGGAGGGGCTCGAGCCCGACTGCGTCGGCGGTCTGACGCTGGGCGCCGATGCCATCGCCCACGCCATCGGCACGGCGATGGCGCGGCGCGGGCGGCCGCTCCGCGAGTCGACCGTCCGCAAGGCGGCCAAGGAGCACGGGCGGGGCCGGCGCATCGAGGGCAACTTCCAGGAGGGCGACCGCGTGCTGGTGCTCGACGACGTGGTCACCACCGGCGGTTCGACGATCCAGGCCATCGAGGCCTACGAGGAGGCCGGCGCCGAGGTGCTGGCGGCGATCGCCGTCGTCGATCGCGAGCAGGGCGCCGCCGAGGCCATCGCGGCGCGCGGCATGCGCTTCGCCGCCCTCTTCAAGCTGCACGAGGTGCAGGCGGCGCGCGTCGGCACCTGATCGGTACGGCGTCGGGCAACGAGCTGGTCGGCCGGCGCTCGAGCTGGTCGGCCGGCGCTCGAGCTGGTCGGCCGGCGCTCGAGCCGCTCACGCCAGCAGCGACGGCTCGTAGTCGTCCGGCGGCGCGAAGCCGAGGAGCTCGAGGACGGTCGCGGCCAGGTTGGCGAGTCCGGCGTCGGGCAACGCGTCGCGGAGACGCGGTGACGCGGGCGGTGCCAGCGTCGCGACCACGCCGCCCGCCGTGCCGGACGCCGGGGCCGTGCCATCCGGTGCCGCGGCGCCGGCGTTGCCCGCCGCTCCGGCATCGCTCGCCGCCCGTCCCGTTCCCACCGTGCCCGCCTCCCCGGACGCGCTGCCGCCGCCCGCCGCCACCCCACGACCCGGCCGGTAGAGGTAGAAGGGCACCGGATTCAGGCTGTGACTGGTGCGGCTCTTGGGCTGCCCCGCCTCGTCGAGCTTCGGGTCACCGTCCTCGTTGCGCTCGACCATGTCGTCGGCGTTGCCGTGGTCGGCGGTGACGATCAGCGTGGCGCCCGTGGCGTCGACCTGCTCCAGGATGCGGGCGAGGCAGAGGTCGACCGTCTCGACGGCGATCACCGTCGCCTCGAGCTCGCCGGTGTGCCCGACCATGTCGCCGTTCGGGAAGTTGATGCGGATGAACCGGTGCTTGCCCGAAGCCAGAGCAGCGATCGTCTGGTCGGTGATCTCGGCCGCCTTCATCCACGGGCGCTCGTCGAACGCCACCCGGTCGGACTCGATCTTCACCCAGGTCTCGGTGTCGGGATCGAACCGGTTGCCACGGTTGCCGTTCCAGAAGTAGGTCACGTGCCCGTACTTCTGGGTCTCGGAGAGCGCCAGCTGGGTGACGCCGCTGCGTGCGAGGTACTCGCTGACCGTGCGCTCGATGAGCGGCGGTGACACCAGGTAATGGTCGGGGATGCCGAGGTCGCCGTCGTAGAGCATCATGCCGGCGTAGAAGACGTCGGGGCGCCGGCCGCGATCGAAGGCGTCGAAGTCGTCACCCTCGTCGAAGGCGCGGCTCAGCTCGATGGCGCGGTCGCCTCGGAAGTTGAAGAAGATGACCGCATCGCCGTCGCGCATGGCGCCGACGGGCTTGTCGCCGCCGGCCTCGGCGACCACGAACGGGGGCAGGTATTGATCGATGAGCTTCGGCTGCTCGGCGCGATAGGTCTCGATCGCCTGCAACGCCGACTCGAAGCGCCGGCCCTCGCCATGCACGTGCGCCTGCCAGCCGCGCTCGACGACGCGCCAGTCCGCCCCGTAACGGTCCATGGTCGTCACCATGCGACCGCCGCCGGAGGCGATCTTGTAGCGCCGCCCGTCGCGCCCATCATGGCGCGCCAGCACCTCCTCGAGCCGCTCGACGTAGATCGGTGCGGAGGTCTCCTCGACATCGCGACCGTCGAGCAGGATGTGCACGTAGAGCGTCTTGAAACCCTCCTGCGCCGCAGCGTCGATCAGGGCGTGCAGATGATCCTCGTGGCTGTGGACGTTGCCGTCGGAAAGCAGACCGATGAGATGCAACGCCCCGCCCGACTGGCAACGTGCGGTGATCGTCCTCCAGGTCTCACCCTCGAAGATGGAGCCGTTGGCGATCGCCGCGTTGACCAGCTTCGCCCCCTGATCGACGATCCGGCCGGCGCCGATCGCGTTGTGCCCGACCTCGGAGTTCCCCATGTCGCTATCGTCCGGCAGGCCGACGGCGACGCCGTGCGCCCGTAGCGTGCGGTACGAGGCGTGACGCCGGAGCCAGTCGAGGGTCGGTGTGCGCGCCTGCGCGACGGCGTCGAACTGGTCACCGCGTCCGACACCGATGCCGTCCATGACGATGAGCAGGAGCGAGTCCGCGGCGGGCTGGATGCGCTGCGAAGGACGGAGCTTGAGATCCAACGTGCTGACCTCCGGACGGGCGGGGGTGGTGCCCGGTCTGGGTTGCGAGGCATCGGGGAGCGGCGCGGAAGCATGGCCCTGGGTGCGGCGCCGGCGTTCGGCACCGCTCAGCTCAGACGCTCGACCTCCGTGACCAGGCAGACCGTCTCCCGGCTGCCATCATCCGGGGTACCCACCGGCACCAGACGCACGTACGGCACGCCATGGGAGTCCGACCCCTTGATGCCGACCACCTCGTACTGCTCGTCTCGGTAACGCACGGTGTCGCCCACGCGCGCGTTGGCGCCTCCACGCCTCCAGACATTCCAGAGCTTGATCCCCATGGTCTCCCTCGAACAGCGCGTGGTCCCTCGTGGGTCCCGTTGGCACCGGAACGCTGCATGGCGTTGCCGGCATGGTCTGCGGGTCGTGGTCCGCGGTTCGTGACGGGCGGCACGACCCGATGGAGCGGCCCAGTATAGTGGATCGCGCCGCCGCACGCAGCAGCCCCCACGCAGCAGCCCGCACGCAGCAGCCCCCACGCCGCCCCGCCGCTATCCGGGATCACCCTGCGCTGGCCGCTCGAGCTCACCCAGGTGGGCGGCGAATCCCCCGGGATAGCGTCCTTCCCACTCCTCGCGGAGGACACCGAACCCGAGCCCGTCGTGATGCGTGCCCTCGACGATCCGCGCCTTCCGGAAGCGCGCCTCCTCGCGGAATCCGAGCTTCTCGGCCAGCCGGATCATGCGCCCGTTGCCGGACCAGGTCCGGAGATCGAGCCGCACGATCGAGGGCATTGCCTGCCAGAGATAGTCGCACCAGAGCCCGAGCGCCGCGTAGCCCGCGCCGCGTCCCCGCTCGCGGGGATCGAAGACGGCGATGCCGGCCGACAGCCAGTCGGTTTCCTGGCTCTGCCAGTACCAGATCACCTGCCCGAGCAGACGGTCGCCCGTGCGCTCGGCGATCGCCAGGCTGCGACGCGGCGTCGGGAAGAGCCCGGAGACGATCAGCTCGCGCTTCGCCCGCAAGCGGCGCGCGATCTCCCGGGCGTTCGGCCGCGGATAGTACGGTCCATCCCACCGGTGCCACTCGCGCTCCGGGGAGAGCCAGTAGCGCAGGGACTCGAGGTCGGCGAGCCGCCAGTCGCGCAGCATGATGTGCGGTCCGTGGATCTCCAAGGGACATGGCTCTCCGCGAGGGTCTCGATGGCCGGCGCCCGTCATGCGTGACGTCAGGGGTGTCACTCCGGGGATGCATCACGTCGCGGCGCAGCCGGGGAGTCTAGCATGTCTCGACGTCGTGGTCGGGCCGCGGCGCGCCCGATGGGTCCGCCGGCTTGACGCGATCGCCCTCCGGCGCAATGATGACCCGTCACGGTGCGCACGGGTCGGTCGTGCGATGGCCAGCTCCACCCCGGGAGATCGGAACCATGCGAATCACGGTGCTCAGTGACGGCGGCTGGGGAACGGCGGTCTCCCTGTTGCTGATCTCGAATGGTCACGAGGTCACGCTGTGGGGACCGTTCGCCGACTACATCGAGACGATGCGCGCCACGCGGCGCAACGACCGGTTCCTCGCCGGGATCACGCTTCCGGAGACACTCCGACTCAGCGCCGACATGGACGAGGCGACGGAGGACGCGGAGCTCCTGGTCCTCGCGTCGCCGACGCAGTTCGCGCGCGGCACGCTCGAGAAGCTGGCCGCGGCCGGCGGCCCCGGTGATCGTGTCCTGGTCAATCTCGCCAAGGGCATCGAGGTCGGCACGCTGCTGCGTCTGAGTGAGCTCTGCCGGGATGTACTCGGTGACTGCGCGTACGCGGTGCTGTCGGGACCGAGCCATGCCGAGGAGGTGGCGCGCCGGGTACCGACCGCGGTCGTCATCGCCTCCAGCGACGAGTCCGACGCCGAGTCCGTGCAGCGCGTGTTCATGAACGACGTCTTCCGCGTCTACACCACGGATGATGTCACTGGCGTCGAGCTCGGCGGCTCGCTCAAGAACATCTTCGCCATCGCCGCCGGCATCTGCGACGGGATGCAACTCGGTGACAACACGAAGGCGGCGCTCCTCACCCGCGGGATCGCCGAGATGGCACGCCTCGGGGTGGCGCTCGGCGGTCGCGCCGAGACCTTCTCCGGTCTGAGCGGCGTCGGCGACATGATCGTCACCTGCATGTCCGGCCACAGCCGGAACCGGCACGTGGGCGAGGAGCTCGGCCGCGGGCAGACCCTCGACGCCATCACCACGGCCATGGGACTGGTCGTGGCCGAGGGCGTGAAGACCACGCGCTCCGCCCATGCCCTGGCGCGGCAAGTCGACGCCGAGACACCGATCATCGACGAGATCCACGCCACGCTGTACGAGCAGAAGGACCCGCGCCAGACCGTCCAGGATCTGATGAAGCGCGACCCGCGGTCCGAACGCGATCCGGTCCGCTAGCATTCACGATGCTTCCGGGCATCCGCGCGCGCCCGTGGAGCACCGTCGACGCCGAGCGCCACGGGCGCCCGGACATGCCTACCCCGGTGTGCGGCGGATGAGCTCGCAGGCGCGCGCGCGCGACAGCGCCTGCCCCTCGTTCCGGAGTCGGTCGAACGCTCCCTCGCCGAGCGCGCGCCGGAGCGAGACCGCGACCTGCTGCCACCGCCTCTCGCTTGCCGCACCGAGGGGCGAGTCGGCACCCTGGCTGGTGGCGCGGCTCGCGCCCAGCAATCGCGCCGCCCGTGCCGGATCATCGTACCGCTCCGCCAGGAGCGCCAGGCCGGTCAGCGCCTCGGCGACCACGCGCCAGTGACCGACGTCACGCCCGAGCTCGACCGCCTCCGCCAGCATCGCCTCGACCTCGCCCGGCTCGACCGCCTCGCCGTCCGGTGCCTCGAGCAGCAGGTCGGCCAGGGCAAGCAGCGTCGTCGCGACCTCGCGACGGCGCCCGAGCCGCCGGTGCACCGCGAGCGCCTCGCGGTTGAGATCGAGTGCTCCCTCGCGGTCGCCACACCGCTTGGCGACCTGCCCCAGCCTGCCGAGCGCCACCGCCTGCAGGTAGCGGTCGCCCAGTTCTCGACTGATCCCGAGACTCTCATCGTAGTGCACACGCGCCGTGTCGAGCTGCCCGGCGGCGAGCGCGACGTTGCCGAGGCTGTTCAGCGCCGCCGCGATGCCACGCCGATGTCCGAGCCGGCGCTGGATCGCGAGGCTCGCCTCGAAGCGGGCGCTGGCCCGGTCGTGATCTCCCTGCCGGTAGGCGTGCGAGCCGAGGTTCGACAAGCTGGCAGCAATCTGCTGCTGATCGCCGAGCTCCTGCGCCACGGCGAGGCTCTCCTCGAGCAGGCTGCCGGCGCGTTCCAACTCGCCCTGACGCTGAAGGACCAGCGCCAGGTTGCTGAGAGCGTGCGCGACCAGCCGCGGTTCCGCGAGGTCGCGACAGATGGCGAGGCTCTCCTCGTAGTACCGACGCGCCGCAGCGTCCTGGCCCTGACGGCGGGCCAGTCCTCCGGCCCAGCTCAGGACGTCGGCCCGGGCCTCGTCGCGTCGCTGGCTGCCCGGATGCTCGAGCAAGGCGTCACAGACCCGACGCCCCTCGTCCCAGCGGCCACGCACCAGCCAGTAGGGACCGAGTGACCCGGCGATCCGCAGCCCGAGGCCGACGTCGATCGTCGTCTCCGTGTCATCCGCGTCGCCACCTGCGGCACCATCGTCGGTGCGCTCCCGCTCGACGACTGCCCGATCGACGACTGCCCGATCGGCGACCGTCTGATCGCCCGCCGTCCGCCCCTCGCCGACCTCGCCGGAGCGCAGGCACGCCTCCAGCGCCGCGTGCAGGTTGACCGACTCGACATCCAGCCGACGCAACCATCCGGGCGCCTCCCGACCGCGCAGTTGCGGCGCGGCCGCCTCGACCAATTTCAGACAGTGACGCACCGACCGAGCATGCACCCGCTCCGCGTCGTCGGGGCGTTCGTGCAACCGGTCGCGCGCGTACTCGCGAATCGACTCGAGCATCGTGTAGCGCGGTTCGCCGGTGATCCGCGTGCCCTCAGTGTCCAGCTCCGCCAGACACTTGTCCACCAGCTGGCAGCACAGGTCCAGGACCTGCCAGCTCTCCACACCGTCACCGACCGTCACAGCCTCGGCACCCTCGAGTGTCCAGCCGCCGGCGAAGACCGACAGCCGCTCGAACGCCAGACGCTCGGTCTCGGTGAGCTGCTGGTAGCTCCAGTCGATCAACGCGCGCAGCGTCCGGTGGTGCGGCAGCCCGCTGGTCGCGCCCCCGGTCAGGAGATGAAACCGGTCATCGAGTCGTCGCGCGATCTCCTCGACCGGCAGCGCCTTGACACGCGCCGCCGCCAGTTCGAGCGCCAGCGGAATTCCATCGAGCTGACGGCAGATCGTGCCGACGGCCGCCGCGTTGGCGTCGACGAGCTCGAACTGCAGGTTCGCGGCGCGGGCGCGTTCTACGAAGAGCTGCACCGATTCGGCCGCACCGACCTCACTCGCCGACGCGCCGTTGCCATCCGCCGGAATCCCCAGCGGACGCACGCGGTAGATCGCCTCCCCGGCGACGGCAAGCGCCTCGCGGCTGGTGACGAGGAATGCGAGCCCGGGATGCCGGCGCAGCAGGCGCGTCGCGAGCTCCGCCGTCGCCTGCAGGATCCCCTCGACGTTGTCGAGCACCACGAGCAGCCGGCGCCCGGCGAGCCGATCGATGAGGCTGTCGATGAGCGCGCGCCGGGGCTCCTCAGCCACTCCGAGCACCGTCGCCAGCGCCGTCGTGACCTGTGCCGGACCGACCGCCGCGGCCAGATCGACGTGCGTCACGCCGTGGCGATAGGCGTCGCTGTCGCGGGCCTCGCGCGCCACCTCGAGCGCCAGCCGCGTCTTGCCGCAGCCGCCGGCTCCGGTCAGCGTCACCAGTCGATGCTCGCCGAGCAGCCGGCGTACGGTCTCGCGCTCGGTCGTTCGTCCGATGAACGGATCGAGCTCGATCGGCAGATTGTCGGGCACCACGCGCCTCTCGTGGGAGGACAGTCCGGCCACCCCGGCATCGGCGGTGCCCGTCGGAACAGGTTCCCGGCGCGACGCCGGCTGCAGCACGGCCTCCGGCACGGCGCGACGGGCGAGTTCCCGCTCGATCACCCGGCGCACGGCGCCCATGTCAACCGGCCGCCGGTCCGGCGCCCGATCGAGACAGCGTTCGATGAGTGCGCGCACCGCCGGTGGTGTCTTCTCCGGCAGCCGCACCCAGTCCGGTGGGCACTCGAGGACGGCCGCCAGCATCTCGACGGGCGAGGCCCGCCGGAAGGGGTGGCGGCCGCTCAGACACTCGAACAGGATGCAACCGAGCGCCCAGATGTCGGTCCGATGGTCGACGTCTTCACCGCGCAGCTGCTCGGGGCTCATGTATCCGGGGGTGCCGATGACACAGCCAGGCTCGGTGAGCGACCGTGCGATGATGGGCTGCTCCTCGAGCTTGCCGCCGTCCTCCGTGCGCACGGCTGGCCGCGTCGCGGTCGGCGCGATCTTCGCGATCCCGAAGTCGAGCACCTTGACCTGACCCTCGGCCGTCACCATGACGTTGGCCGGCTTCAGATCCCGATCGACGATGCCCCGGTCGTGCGCGGCCTCGAGCGCGCTGGCGACCTGACGGCAGAGCGGCAGTGCCTCGTCAAGCGGCAGAGGACCGTCGCACAGGCGATCGGCCAGCGTGCGACCCGACACGAGCTCCATGGTGATGAGGTGGGTGGCACCACAGACCTCGAGCGAGTGAATGGTGGCGATGTTCGGGTGGCTGAGGGTGGCGAGTGCCCGCGCCTCGTTCTCGAAGCGCGCCAGGCGCACCGCGTCCCGGGAGACGGGATCGTCGAGGACCTTGATGGCGATGCGCCGTTCGAGGACGGGATCCTCGGCCAGGTAGACGACTCCCATACTGCCGCGGCCGAGCAGGCCGAGCACCGGGTAGCGGCCGATCCGCTCGACCGGCGACAGGTGCGGGGACCCGACCGACGACTCAGGTCGCCGGCCGGACCGACCTGTGGATGGCGCAGTCGGCGACTGGAGGAGCGCTTCGCCCCGTTCGTGAAAGGCGAGCAGCGACTCGACCTCGGCCTGGAGCGCGGTATCACCCGCGCAGGCCCGTTCGAGAAAGGCGGCGCGCTCGGCTCCTCGCCGCTCAAGCGCGGCGTGGAAGAGCTCCTCGATCCTCGGGTTCGACATCGACCGACCGCGGCTTGAGGGTGGACCGGACCGTCCTTCTTCGCGACCAGTCTAGTCGCTACCACGGGCGCTGTCACTCACCGCCCACGGCGGCCGCCGCCTAGTGCTGGCGCACGTAGCGTCCGTCCATCATCGGCTGCCACTGGATGCCGTCTGGCGAGTTCTGCATCGAGAAGGAGTAGCTCGACACCTCGCTGAAGTCGAAGACCGCCCGGCTCTGCCCCGCCGGATGCGTCGCGGTCATCGTCAGCACGGCTTTCTCGAACTGTCCCCGGAACACGTTCGGCGGCTCGCCCATCGAGTCCCACCAGTGCATGACGTAGCAGGACTCTGGCTTGCTCCAGGTCACGACACCGTGTCCCTCGAAGGTCGTCCGGCCGTTGCGCTCCTGCAGGTAGTCCTGGGCGATGGCGAGGCCTCCGAGCACCAGACGGTTCTCGACCGTGCCGCGCGCCGTCCCGCCCTTCGGATCCCACGGCGACGGATGCATCGTCTCCTCGCCGATCCACCTGCCGGCCATCATCTCGAGCTTGCGGTGGGCACCGGTCGGACGAGGCATTTCCATGATCGTCCCTCCTCTCCACGGATCGTGGTCCGGCCGTGCGCGGCCGGGACCACCCGGCGGGGTGAGCGCTGGGGGGCGCTGGGGGGCGCAACGAGTCGCTGGTGCGCGGCGTCCGGCCCGCGCGCCCGCTAGCGCGCCTGGAGGATCTCGATGTCGTAGCCGTCCGGATCCTTGACGAAGATGTAGCGCGAGCGAGCTTCGGCCTTGCTCTGCCGGTACCACCAACCGCGTGACTCGACGTCGCGGATGGTCGCATCGAGGTCATCGACCACGAACGCCAGATGCCCGAACTGGTCTCCGAGCGTGTAGTCGCGCCCGTCGTGGTTGTGGGTGAGCTCGAGGTGATAGGCACCGGCCTCGTCGCTCAGGAAGACGAGCGTCGCCTCTTCGCCGATCGGGGACCGGCGCACCTCGCGCAGGCCGAGAAAGCCGCAATAGAAGGACAGGCTAGCGTCCAGGTCGCGGACCCGGATCATGGTGTGTGCCATGCGCATGGCGCGCAGCATAGCAGAACGGCGCCCGGTCCGTCAGCGGGCGCCCGCGACAGGTCCCACCACCGGGGGATGC
>JASFRE010000017.1:0-20563 GCA_050115055.1 Candidatus Eiseniibacteriota bacterium
GTGCAAGCGCTGCAGGTCGGAGGCGGCGCTGCACGAGGAGATGGCGCGCGAGCTCGGCATTCCGGAGCGGACGGGGGAGCCGGTCTACACCTCCCGGGGTTGCGACGATTGCTCGGGTACCGGCTACCGCGGCCGCCAGGGACTCTACGAGGTGATGCCGGTCAGCAACGGGATCCGCCGCATGGTGCTCGACCGCACTCCGGCCACCGATGTCAAGCGACGGGCGATGGAGGAGGGCATGCTGACCCTGCGCATGGACGGGATCCGCAAGCTCCTCCTGGGCGACACCTCGGTCGAGGAGGTGCTCAAGGAGACGGCTGCCGATGAGTGCGACGAGGGGTAGCAGAAGACGTGGCGCCGGCAGCCAGCCGGCAAGGTGTCACGGGGAGGAGAGTTCGTGAGAGACGATACGGCGGAGACCAGCGGCGGCGGCGGGGCGGCGACGACGGACAAGATCAGCCTGCGCGATCTGCTCGAGTCCATGGTGAAGGTCGGGGCGTCCGACCTGCACCTCACGGCGGGCGTACCGCCACAGATCCGCGTGGACGGTCGTCTCAAGGCCGCCGACGGGGCGCAGCCGCTCACCGCCACCGACACCCAGCAGCTGGCCTACTCGGTGCTCACCGTGGATCAGCGCCAGCGCTTCGAGACCTCGCGGGAGCTCGACCTCTCGTTCGGCATCAAGGGGGTGAGCCGCTTTCGTGCCAACGTCTTCATGCAGCGCGGGGTCGTGTCGATGGCGATCCGGCAGATCCCCTACACGATCAAGCCCCTCGCCGAGCTCGGATTGCCGCCGGTGGTGAAGGAGTTCATTCAGAGGCCGAAGGGGCTGGTGCTGGTCACGGGGCCGACCGGCAGCGGCAAGTCGACGAGCCTGGCCGCGATGATCGATCAGATCAACGGGTCGATGGCCGGTCACATCATCACCATCGAGGACCCGATCGAGTTCATCCACACGCACAAGCGCTCGATCGTCAACCAGCGGGAGGTTGGCGGCGACACCGAGGGCTTCGCACAGGCTCTCAAGTACATCCTGCGCCAGGATCCGGACGTGATCCTGATCGGCGAGATGCGCGATCTGGAGACCATCCAGGCGGCGCTGAACATCGCCGAGACCGGTCATCTGGTCTTTGCGACCCTGCACACCAACTCGACCTACGAGTCGATCAATCGCATCGTCGATTGCTTCCCCTCCGACCAGCACCAGCAGGTGCTGTCGCAGCTCGCGTTCGTGCTGCAGGGCGTCATCACCCAGCAGCTCCTGCCGCGGGCGCACGGACGTGGGCGGACGATGTGCGCCGAGGTGCTGGTCTGCACCCAGGCGGTGCGCGCCGTCATCCGCGAGGGCAAGATCCACCAGGTCTACAGCCTGATGCAGGCCGGGCAGCGCCACGGCATGCAGACCATGAACCAGGGGCTGTACGCCGCGTGCGTGCAGCAGGAGATCACGCGCGAGCAGGCCCTGGAGCGCTCGACGGACGCCCAGGAGCTCGAACAGATGTTCCAGAAGCGCGGTTTCGAGCAGCGCCCGCGGGGCAGCCGAACGGCGGCCTGACGGGACGGACCCAAAAGCGAGGCTCGTGATCATGGCGACCACATTCATCTGGAAGGGACGGACCACCGCGGGCGTTATCCAGTCGGGCGAGATCGAGCTCGGCTCGCACGAAGAGGTGCTCGCGTTCCTCCGCAAGAACCGCATCATCGCCACCTCGGTCCGCGAGAAGCCGAAGCAGATCCAGCTCCGACTGCCGTGGAAGAACACCGTGAGCACCCGTGACCTGGCGGTGTTCACGCGTCAGTTCGCGACCATGATCAACGCCGGCCTGCCGCTGGTGCAGTGCCTCGAGATCCTGTCGCGTCAGACGCCGCGAGAGGAGTTCCGGGAGGTCATCGAACAGGTCACCAGCGACGTCGAGTCGGGCGCCACCCTGAGCGAATCGCTGGGGCGGCACCCGCGCGTGTTCGACCGGCTCTACACCAACATGGTGAGCGCCGGCGAGGCGGGCGGCATCCTCGACGACATCCTCGCCCGGCTGGCGACGTTCATCGAGAAGTCGAACAGCCTCAAGCAGAAGGTGAAGGGCGCCCTGACCTATCCGGCGGTCGTCCTCTTCGTGGCCGTGGGCGTGACCGTCTTCATGCTGACCGCGATCATCCCGACCTTCGCGAAGATGTTCAGCGACTTCGGTCAGGCGCTTCCGCTGCCGACGCAAGTCGTGCTCATGGCCAGCGACTTCATCCGCGGCTTCTGGTGGGCGCTCGTCGCCGGCACCATCGCGCTGGTCGTGGCGATCAAGCGCTACTACACGACCGACGGCGGCCGGCACCGGATCGACCGGCTGTTGCTCAAGATTCCGGTGCTCGGCGACGTGCTGCTCAAGGCCGGCGTGGCCCGCTTCACGCGCACGCTCGGGACGCTGGTCACCTCGGGTGTCCCCATCCTGAACGGTCTCGAGATCACCGCCAACACGGCTGGCAACGTCATCATCGCCGACGCGGTGATGAAGACCCGCTCGTCGATCGGTCAGGGCGAGACGATCGCCAGACCACTCGCCGACGCCGCGGTCTTCCCACCGATGGTCGTGCAGATGATCGCGGTCGGCGAGGAGACGGGCGCGCTCGACCAGATGCTGACCCGCATCGCCGACTTCTACGACGACGAGGTCGACACCGCCGTGTCGGCCCTGACCTCGGTCATCGAGCCGGTGATGATCGTGGTCATGGGCCTCATCGTCGGCGGCATGGTGGTGGCCATGTACCTGCCGATGTTCAAGCTGATCAGCGTCGTCTCGGGCTGAGACGGCGCTTCCCCGGGGAAGGGGGAGCTGATGGCGCAGCGCCGGAAGTGCGGAGACGGGGTGGAGGCGGCGGCCGCGGCGGACCTCGACGTCATCACCCCCGTCCTCGGCGTCGCCGAGCCACCCGCCACCGATCAGCGACTGGGCCATCCCGGTGTCTGGGTCGCCGGTCGCGCGCTGCTCCTGACACTCGTCGTCCTCTTGGCCATCACCTTCGACCATGGCGGGGACTACGAGTCCGGTAGCGGGTGGCCGGCGCCATTCGGCTACCTGACCGCCCTCGGTCTGGCCTACGCGACTTCGTGCGCCTACTTCGCCCTGCGCCGGTGGATGGTGTCGACGGGGGCGCTCGTCGTGCTGGCGCTCGACGTGCCGATCGTCACCGCCATCGTTCACTGGACGGGAGGTATCGAGAGCCAGTTCGCCTTGGTCTACCTGCCGCTCGGTCTGGCCGCCGGGGTGCTCCGCGGGGTCCCGGCCGGCTTCGGGATCGGCGTGACCGCGGCGATCGCCTACGTGGCGGTGCTACTGGCAGAGGCGGCCGGCTGGCTCGTGCCCTGTGGCTTCGGCGCCACGGCGGGGCGGGTACTCGAACCGGGCGGGACCGACATCCTGCGACTGATCTCGGTGTCGCTGGTCATCGTCTCCACCGGTTTGCTGGCCGGTCTCCTGGGACGGGCGCTGGCCGAGCGGTCACGGGCGCTGTGCACCGCCTCGCGACGCCTGGCCCGTGCCCACCTCGACACGGCCTACGTGATCGAGCACCTCGGATCCGGACTGCTGTCGATCGATGCCGATGGCGTCATCTTGCATTTCAACCGCGCCGCCGGACGCATCCTCGGAGTCGATCCCATGGTGGTGATCGGCAAGCGGGTCACCGAGGCATTGCCGGCGGGTGCCGCGACCTTCATCGACTGGCTCGAGCGTGCCCGTCAGGGCGGCGCGCCGCTCGTCCGGCAGGAGATCGAGCTCCGCCGCGAGGACGACTCCGTCGTTCCCCTGGGCATGTCCGGGTCCCGCACGGACCCGGTCGACGGGGAGGGCGGCGACCTGATCGCGATTTTCCAGGACCTGACGCGGGCACGGGAGGAGGAGGCCGAGCGGGTGCGGCAGGAGCGCCTGGCGGTGATCGGCGGCATGGCGGCCGGCATCGCCCACGAGATCCGCAACTGCGTGAAGCCGGTGTCGGGCTCGCTCGACGTGCTGGTGCGTGAGCTCGAGCTCGACGGCGCCAACCGGCGGCTCATGGAGCTGGCGATGCGCGAGTGCGCCCGCCTCGGTCACTTCGTGCAGGCGATGCTCGACTACGGGCGGGTCACGCCGCTGGTTCTCGAACCGGTGCGTCTCGACGAGCTGGTCGCCGAGGTCGTCGAGACACTCGACGTGCTGGGGTCGGCAGTCGCGCCCCACCAGGTCGAGCTGCGGATCGAGCCGGAGGCGCGCGGGGTGACGGCCGCCGGCGATCGCGAGCAGCTGAAGCAGGTGCTGCTCAATCTGGCCATGAACGGCCTCGAGGCGATGGAGTCTCGTCCCGGTACGTTGACCTTCGGCCTGGCGACCGAGGACCTCGAGGCGGCGGTCGCGCGGCCGACGGAGGCCGGTCTGGCGCCGGCCGCTGCCGGACCGACGCCGCGGGTGACCCTGCTGACCGTGAGCGACACCGGGCCGGGCATGGACGCTGCCACCGCGGCACAGATCTTCGAGCCCTTCTTCACGACGAAGCGCGGCGGGACCGGTTTCGGCCTGGCCATCGCGGCGAGCATCATCGAGCGGCATGGCGGCGAGTTCACCGTCAAGACCGCCCCCGGTCAGGGCTCGCGCTTCGAGATCCGCCTCGGCCAGGAAGCCGTCGGGGCGACGGACGCCGGCGCGCGCACCGCCTGACCGCCCCCCTGGCGGCCGCTCCCCCGGCCGCCACGGGGGCTATGGCCCATGAGACAGTCCGGGGCGTCGCACCTTGCATCCTTGCATTCAGGAAACGTTGCGCTTTCCGAAAACCCCCTAGGACATCGATGGCATGTGCGCGTTCGGTGACCTGCCCGGACTCCACCGGTGCGGGGATCGTGCGCGGGCTCTCGGCGGCGGACGGTGGACGGACCGCGGCGCCGGGGGAGGGGCACGGGACGCGGCGTGCGGCATCTCCGGAGGCGATCCGGGAAGGGCACAGCGCGATCGCTGGGACGGCTCGAACCGTTCGAGGATGAGTGGCATGAGTGGCGAACGCATCCTGGTTGTCGACGACGAGCAGAGCATGACCGAGTTCCTGTCGATCCTGCTCTCCAAAGAGGGCTATCGCGTGCTGACGGCCAATTCCGGCTCCGAGGCGCTCGCGAAGGTCAGGGAGATCCGGGTCGACGCGGTCATCACGGACATCAAGATGCCGGGCACCGATGGCATCGCGGTGCTCGAGGGCATCAAGAGCAACGACCCCACGATTCCGGTCATCATCATGACGGCGTTCGCCTCCCGGCAGTCGGCGATCGACGCGGTCAACAAGGGTGCCTTCTCGTATCTCGAGAAGAACGCCAACAACGACGAGATCAAGGCCTGCGTACGCAATGCCCTGCGGATCCGTCGTGTGCAATCGGAGAACCAATTTTTGAAGCGGCAGCTGCGCAAATCGCACGAGTCCGGCACGATCATCGGCAAGAGCGAGGAAATGGCATCGGTCTTCCGGATGGTCGACAAGGTGGCCGAGACCGACTCGACCATCATGATCTATGGCGAGTCGGGCACCGGCAAGGAGCTCATCGCGCGCGAGATCCACTACCGCAGCCACCGGACCACCGGTCCGTTCGTGTCGATCAACTGCGGGGCGCTGCCGAAGGACCTGCTCGAGTCGAACCTGTTCGGACACGTCAAGGGCTCATTCACCGGTGCGATCCGTGACCAGGACGGCCTGTTTCGCGTCGCCGAGGGCGGCAGCTTCTTCCTGGACGAGGTGGGCGAGACCTCGCCGGCGACCCAGGTCAAGCTGCTGCGCGCGCTCCAGGAGCGCGAGATCATCCCGGTCGGCGGTACCAAGCCGATCCAGATCGATGTCCGGCTGATCGCCGCCACCAACGCCGACCTCGAGAGCGAGGTGACGACCGGCAACTTCCGCGCCGATCTCTTCTACCGTCTCAACGTGATTCCCATCCGCCTGCCGGCGCTCCGGGAGCGGCGCGACGACATCCCGCTACTCGTCGACCACTTTCTCAACAAGCTCTGCGGGGACGGCGAGCCCAAGACCTGCGCCACGGAGACCCTGGAGCTGCTGGTCAAGTACGACTGGCCCGGCAACGTCCGCGAGCTGGAGAACGTGATCGAGCGTGCGGTGATCCTGGACGAGGTCGGTAACATCAGGCCGGACAGCCTGCCGGGCAAGATCCGCAGTGGCACGACGCGACGCGGTAGCCTGATCATCGACTCGCCCACCATGACCCTCGACGAGCTCGAGCGCGAGTACATCCTGAAGGTGCTGAACTACACGAGCTGGCACAAGAAGAGGGCCTCGGAGATCCTCGGCATCAATGCCTCGACGCTCTACCGCAAGCTCCAGTCCTACGAGCTCAGCCGCGGCCTCGGATCGTCCGAGGGGTCCGCGGAGATGCCCGCGCCGCCCTTCACGCCCGATGACGGCCAGGACTCCGAATTCGAGGCCGCATGATGGCTCACCCGGCGTGCGTGCGATCCGCACGGTGTCGTGCGAGATGAGAGTTGCAGCCACCGCAATGGCGTCGCTCCCCACATCGGGGTCACCCGCCAAGTCGAGGTGCCGCAACGACATGAACCTCATCCTGGGTGCATGGCATGCCGGTTGCTCGAGGCGAGGGGCGTCACCGGCTCGGCGCACGAGCCCAGTCAGAACGCGGCGCGAGCATCGCCAGACCGGTTCCCGACGCTGGAGGTACAACCATGCTAGGCAACAAGAAGGGTTTCACGCTGATCGAGCTCATGATCGTGGTGGTCATCATCGGTATCCTTGCGGCCATCGCGATTCCGAACTTCATCGCCATGCAGGCGCGGGCGAAGGAAGCGGCGGTCAAGTCGAACGTCCATACCACGCAGCTTGCGGCCGAGGACTACGCGGTGCGGCAGAACGGTACCTACGCTGCCGCCGTGGCGGATTTCAAGGGCTCGCTGCCCGATACGCTCGGCTTCAGCAACCCGTTTACGGGTGTGGTGGAGCTGCCGAAGGACGCGGCTGCAGCCGCCCAGGGCGAGATTGGCTACGTCCCGAACGGCACGATCGGTTACACGATCACTGGGTTCGGGAAGGACGCGATCGTGATGACCGTGACCAACGGTACGTAGTAGGCGGACCGAGCACGGAACCGGTTGCATCTGGACGGTCGACGGGCGGTGTGCCTGACCGGCACACCGCCCCCGGCGTTTTGAGGGGGCGGGGATGACGACGGGACGCGACGCCGCGCTGCTCGCACGCATGGCGCGCCACGGGGAGGAACCGGCGAACAGGCCGGTGCTGCAGGTCGAGGGGCTGACCAAGGTCGTGCGCGATCCCCTGACGCAACGGCGCCGCACGGTCCTCCACGGCATCGATCTCGAGGTCGGCGCTGGCGAGGTGTTCGGGCTGCTCGGGGTCAACGGCGCCGGCAAGACGACGACGCTGCAGTGCGTGGTCGGACTGACGCGGCCGAGTGGCGGCCGGATCAGGGCCTGCGGTGGTGACCCGCTCGACCGCGAGACGCGAGGACACATCGGCTTCCTGCCCGAGCGCCCCGACTACTACGATCATCTACATGCCATCGAGCTGCTCGACCTGGTCGGGCGCCTGCATGGTCTCGAGGGCGGTCGGCGCCGCCGGCGCACCGCGGAGCTGCTCGAGCTGCTGCGTCTCGAGCGGGTGGCGCGAGCCCCCCTGGGCAAGCTCTCCAAGGGGGAGCGCCAGCGCCTCGGCATCGCCCAGTCGATCCTGCACGATCCGGAGCTCGTGGTCTTCGACGAGCCGATGTCGGGCCTCGACCCGATCGGCCGCCGCGACGTGCGGGACCTGGTCGAGGGGCTCAGGCGGCGGCAGCGGACGGTGATCTTCAGCTCGCATGTGGTGCCCGACGTCGAGGTGCTCTGCGACCGGGTGGGGATCGTGCACGAGGGGCGGCTGATTCGCGTCGGGCGCATCGACGAGATCACCAGCGTCCGGCTTCACGACGTCGATGTCGTGGTGCGCAATGTGCCCCGGGAACTCCTGGCGCGTCTCATCGGACCGGAGGACGAGATCGAGTCCGCGGGACGTGCGACACGCGTGCGGATGCGCGACCCGGTCAGGGTCGACCCGCTGGTCGTCCGGGTGCTGCAGGTCGGCGGGACGCTGGTGGGACTCGAGCGACGACGCGAGCGGCTCGAGGATTACCTGGTGCGAACCACCAGTGGCCGCGCCGGGACGGCGGTGGGCGAGCCGGCGACCGGGGACGGGATGGAGCCGCCAGGGGCGCCACGGTGGGCCGGGCGCGTGTCCCCCGGCCACCCCCCGGCCGATCGCGAGGAGGCGGGGTTGTGATCGGGCGGGTGCTGGCGATCGCCATCAACACGTTTCGTGAGACCGTGCGCGCGCGGGTGCTCTACGTGCTGGCCCTGGCAGGGGTGCTCACCATCGGCTCGTCGGCCCTGCTGTCACCGCTCGCCCTCGGCGAGACCGACCGCATCACCAAGGATATCGGTCTGGCGGCAATCGACCTGCTCGGCCTGCTGATCATCACCCTGCTCGGCACGACGATCGTCTACAAGGAGATCGAGCGGCGCACCATCGTGCTCCTATTGTCGAAGCCGATCGCTCGCTACGAGTTCGTGCTCGGCAAGTTCCTGGGTCTGTCGTGCACGCTGGCAGTGGCGGTGGCGGCGGAGATGGTGTGCGTGCAGCTTGCGGTCGTGCTGGCCGGAGGCGGTCTCGATCCGCGTCTGGCGGGTGCCGCCGGCATGGCGTTGGTCGCCCTGCTGACGGTCAACGCAGTCGCCATGCTCTACGCGAGCTTCTCGGGCCCGCTGGTCGCCGCGTTCCTGACCGGCGCGACCTACGTGGCCGGCCGGCTCGGGGGGGACCTCTTCGACTTCGCGGTCGAGCACGGACTGCCCTTCCTGGCCTATGTGTTCTACCTGTTGCCGAACCTGGCGAGCATGGATCTCAGGGCGCAGGTCGTGCACGGCATCGCTTTCGACCCGCATCAGGTCGGGCTGGCGCTGGCCCACGGCCTGAGCTACACGCTCGGCGCACTGCTCCTGGCGGTGCTCGCCTTTCGCCGGCGGGAGTTTCGCTAGATGGCCGGGATCGCCGGATGGCGGCACGGGCTGCTGGTGGTCGCCAGCCTCGCCTGCTTCGCGACGGCCGGCATGACGACCCGCCGTCTCGAGGCGCTGGCCCCGGCGGCGACGGCCGATCGCGAGCTCATGTACTTCCCATCGGGCAAGTTGCTCGACGTGCTCTGCTTCGGAAACGCGACGCTGGCCGCCGACCTGGTCTGGCTGCGCGGGCTCCAGTACTACGGTCACCACCGGTTGACCGACGGGCGCTTCGATCACATCGGGCACATCTTCGACGTTGCCACGAGCCTCGATCCGCACTTCACGAACGCCTACGTCTTTGGCGGCCTGGTGCTGGCGGCGGAGGGCCGCGACGTCGAGGGCGGCATCCGATTCATGCGCCGGGGACTGGCCGAGAATCCCGACAGCTACGAGCTGGCCTTCGAGATCGGCTTTCTCTACCATGTTGGCCTCAGGGACTTCGGGCACGCCGCCTACTTCTACCGGCGAGCGCTGCGCCATCCGGACTGCCCCGAGCATGTCCGACGCTTCGCGGCCTACGCCTGCGAGAAGATCGCCCTGAACGACGAGGCTGTCGAGCTCTGGCAGGAGATCCTCCGGACGAGCACGCAACCGGCAATGCGGCGGCTGGCCGAGGAGCGGATCGCGATGATCGAGGGGGTGCTCGACCGGGGCGGTGATGCCCGGGAGGAGGCGGATTGAATTCGATGGTCATCGCCTTCACGATCGCCTTCGGCCTGGTGATCGGCAGCTTCCTGAACGTCGTCATCCTGCGGTTGCCGGCCGGCGGCTCGCTCTGGGGACGCTCCCGCTGTCCGCACTGCAAGCAGACGCTCGATCCGGTCGATCTGGTGCCCGTCCTCTCGTTCGTGGCGCTGCGCGGTCGCTGCCGACGCTGCAAGGCACCGATCGCGTGGCGCTACCCGCTCATCGAGCTGGTGACCGCCGCCCTGGCGGTCGCCACCGTCGCCCGCTTCGGCCTCGGCCCGGAGACGATCGTCAACTTCCTCTTCGGGGCGGCGCTGATCGCCGTCACGGTCATCGACTACGATCATCAGATCATCCCGGACGTGATCACGCTGCCGGGCGTGGTGCTGGCCCTGCTCGCACGCTCGCTGCTGGGCGGCGACTGGCTGGCGGGACTGGCCGGCGCCGCCGGAGGCGCCGCCGGGCTGTGGCTCGTGGCGCTCGCCTACCGGCTGGTGGCGCGGCGCGAGGGGCTCGGCTTCGGCGACGTCAAGCTCGCCGCCCTGCTGGGCGCCTTGCTCGGCGGCAGCGGTGTCTTCCTCACCATCTTCCTCGCCTCGGTCCTCGGCTCGCTCGCCGGCGTCGCCCTGATCCTGAGCGGCCGGGGGAACCGCTCGACGGCGCTGCCGTTCGGCAGCTTCCTGGCTCCGGTCGGCCTCCTCGTCCTGTTCTACGGCCCGGCGATCCTGCGCTGGTATGCGCTGCGCTGCGGCCTCGGTGGCTGAGCGCGCCGCCGCACCGCCCGGTCCGCCGTCGCACCTCCCTGCCGGGCACGTCCTCCGCGCACCGCGGCGCGCGGGCGCCGGCCCGCCGCACCGTTGTCGCGGCGCGCATCGGCCGTCGCACACCGTGCCAGGACGCCCGCCGGCGCCATCCGGCCCACGCTGCCTGCACGTCGTGCCGTGCATCGTGCAGGGGTGCCACCGCAATCTCCCCCAGGGGAGGCCTCCTGGAGCCCATCGCGCCTTGAGACAGACCGTCCAACCCACGTTCGAAACACGCCTTATGCGGTCCTTGGGGGGCGTCGCCCGCTGGCATGCAGGTTGCTGCCCGACTCTCGAGCCAGAGTCCGACGTCATTGGGCGTCCCAACCCGGAGGCACGCATGTTTCGCAAGCGGCGCCAAGCCAACCTGGTCGGCGTGGACATCGGCTCGAGCGCGATCAAGGTCGTCGAGCTCGAGCAGACCCGCGAGGGGGCTCTGCGCCTGGTGCGCTTCGCCCGCGAGCCACTCCTCGCCGAGGCCATCGTCGACTCGGAGATCATCGACCGCCAGGCGGTCATCGAGGCCATCCAGAACCTCTTCGAGGAGCACTCGATCAAGACGCGGAGCGTGGCCAGCGCGGTGAGCGGTCGCGCGGTGATCGTCAAGCGGATCTGGATGGACCGGCTCGCGGAGGAGGATGCGCGCGAGGCCATCCTCTGGGAAGCCGAGCAGCACATTCCCTACGACATCAACGACGTGACGCTCGACTTCCAGATCCTGCGCGCGGAGCCCAACGCCAAGCAGATGGAGGTGCTGCTGGTCGCCGCCAAGAAGGACGTCGTCCACCAGCATGCCGACATCCTGCGCGAGGCGGGTCTCGTGCCGGCGGTGATCGACGTCGATGCCTTCGCGGTGCAGAACGCCGTCCTCGCCAGCCAGGAGATCGCCAGCGACGAGGTCGTGGCGCTGTGCGACATCGGGGCCGAGGAGTGCAATCTCAACATCATCCGCAATGGCATGCCGCTCTACACCAAGGACCTGGCGATCGGTACGGTCGGACTCATCGATGTGCTCAAGCGCGAGCTGGAGCTCGATGGCGAGGAGGCCGATCAGCTGCTGCGCTCCCCTGACGACGGGACCGATCTGACCACTCATCTGGGCGAGGTGTTCGAGGAGCTGGTCCAGGCCATCGAGAGGGCCGTGGCCTACCTCAAGTCGAACGACGAGGAGTCGCCGATCTCGCGGCTCCTGCTCTCCGGTGGGGGCGCTCATGTTCGCGGCGTCGCCGGGTTCCTCGCCAACCGCCTGCAGCTGCCGGTCGAGCTCGTCGATCCGCTCCAGCGCCTGGAGATCGACACCGACCAGGTGGATGCCGAACAGTGGAGCTCCGAGGCGCCGCAGTACGCGGTCTCGGTGGGGCTGGCACTGAGGAGAGCAGCCTGATGTATGCCGCCGCCACCTACGACTCACTGATCCGAATCAACCTGATCCCGGAGGCGCAGGGTGCTGGCACGCGGCGCTTCACGGCGAGCCGCACCGCGGTCGGCATCATCTTCGCGTTGGCCGCTGCGTTCGCCCTGATCACCGTGACCTCGGTCGTGCAGAGCGTGCGCATCCGTGCGGTGCGGGCCGACATCGAATCCCTGCAGTCGGAGGCACGGCAGCTGCAGCCGCTCATCCAGCGCATCGACCAGCTGACCCGGGAGCGTCAGGCGGTGCGCCAGCGGCTCGACGTCATCGAGAACCTCGACCAGAACCGTTTCGAGCGCGTGCGGCTGGCCGATGAGCTCTCGCGGCGGCTCCCGGACCAGGTCTGGCTGACCTCTTTCACGGAGAGCCAGGGCACCATCGTCATCACGGGCATCACCTTCTCGAACCTGTCGGTGGCGGAGTTCATCTCGCGCCTCGAGCGCTCCGTCCTCTACACCGATGTCGACCTCGTCGTCTCGCGCCGCGGCAACGTCGAGGAACACGAGGTGATCAACTTCACCATCAATGCCCGTCACCAGGACGGCGCGACCACCACGAATCCGGCGGGGTAGGCGATGGATATCCGCAGTCCCGAGTTCCAGAAGTGCTCGCTGGTCACGACCTTCCTGATCGGAGTGCTCTACATCTACTTCTTCACGACCTACGTGCCCTACACGTTCAAGTCGACCTCGATGGAGCTCGGCGAGCGGCGCGCACGTCAGGAGCGACTGCAGACCGAGGTCGCCAACGCCAGGGCGGCGATCGACCGCATGCCGGAGCTCGAGCGCGAGGTGGATGCGATCCACCAGCGCTGGGAGGAGGTCTCGGAGCTCCTGCCATCGGAGAAGGAGGTCGCCAGCTTCCTGACGCGGCTGACCGTGGCCGGCCAGGAGTCGGGCGTCGACTTCGCGCTGGTCGAGCCCCAGCCGCCGGTCGATCACGACTTCTACCTGGCCTACCCGAACCGGGTGCAGATCGACGGCGGCTATCACGAGGTCGGTCGGTTCCTGGCCGAGGTCGGAAACCTGAGCCGCATCGTGCAGGTCCGGGACCTGCGGCTGGTGACCGGGACGGGGGCGAACACAGACGAGGACGGGCGCGTGGTCAGCGCCTCGTTCATCGCCGAGGCCTACGCCTCGAAGGACGTCGCCCCGCAACCCGCGCAGGTCGCCGCCGCGCAGTAACGACGACGAGGAGGACGGGACCGTGCCACATGTCGAACGCATCCTGAAGGGTCTCCAGGTCATCGTCGCCGGACTGGCGTGCGGGACGATCGCCGGGCTGGCGCTGCACGTCGTGCTCGCCGATCCGGCACTGCTCGCCGGCGCGACGCCGGCCTTCGCCGACACGGGCAGCTTCGTCCAGGTGGAGGCGAACCAGCAGCCGGCGGACGGCTCGGAGACGGCCACGGCGGCCACCGCCACCGCCGGCACGACCGGGCCGGGTACCGCCGGGGTCGTCGACAACTCGGTCGACGCCGATCCGACCAGGCGCATGCCGGCCTACGCGCGCGAGCGCTACTACTACGCCTCGCTGCACCGCCGCGACCCCTTCCAGGCGCTCGTCGGCGGCGAACTCGAGGCCGACGGCAACGTCGGGCTGCCCGATGTCGCCGATCTCAAGCTGGTCGGCATCGCCTGGGGCGACACCGATCGATTCGCGATGGCCGAGGACAGCCGTGGCTTCGGCTACGTGCTGCGCGTCGGCGACAAGATCCGCGGGGGACACGTCGCGAGCATCCGTCAGGACGCGATTACCTTCGCGCAGTACACCGCTGGCGAGCTCTCGACGATCACGCTCGAGCTGCCACTCCGGGAGGATGGACGATGAAGACCGAGCAGCAGACGCAGACCCGGACGAACGCGGTGCGGCCGCGGCTCGGGACCGCCCTGATCCTCGCCGCCGTGACCGTCGCCGCCGTCGCGACGACCGGCGTGACTCCGGCCGAGGCCGGGGTGCTCGAGGATGTCGTCATCGATACGCATGACCAGGTGACGCGGGTCGGAATCACGACGCGTGGCGAGGTGACCTACAGCGACTTCTCGCTCAGGAATCCCGACCGCCTGGTGCTTGATTTCAGTGGCTCGACGTCGCAGCTGCCGCCGCGCCTGCCGCAGTCGGCAATGGGCGGCCTGGTCCGCGACGTCAAGGTCTCGGTCTGGGACCGCGAGGGCGAGGAGCCGGCGACACGTCTGATCTTCGAGCTGGCCCGGCGCGCCTCCTACTCGATCGCCCAGCAGAACGGCAGCGTCGTCGTGGCGCTCGAGAGCGGAGCGCCGTCGGCGAGCGATCTGGGCTACGATGAGGACCGCCTGGCCACGACCGCCTCGACCCGGGCGCCGGCGAATCCGGCCGCCGTCGATGACGCCACCGGCGAGGCGCCGAGCGTCTACGGTGGCGGTGTCCGTCTGGACGATCGCCCGACCGAGCTCTACGCGAGCGACACGCGCCGCGTCTCCCTCGATGTGCAGCGCGCCAACGTGCTGACCGTCGTGCGCACGCTGGGCCAGCTCTCCGGCCGCAACATCGTCACCAACGCCGACGTGTCCGGACAGGTGACCCTGCGGCTTGACGACCTACCCTGGCCGCAGGCGCTCGACATCGTGCTCCTCACCCAGGGACTCGGTTTCACCGACGAGGAAGGCGTGATCCGCATCGCCTCGATCGACGCGCTGCGCCGCGAGGAGGTCGAGCGCGAGGAGGCGGCGCGGCGGCGCGAGGAGCTGCTGCCGATCCAGACCATCGTGGTGCCGGTCGAGTTCGCCAAGGCCGCGGAGCTCAAGCCTTCGCTCGGTAAGATGCTGTCGACCCGCGGTCACGCCGAGGTCGACGAGCGCACCAACTCGCTCATCATCACCGACATCTCGGAGAAGCTCGAGATGGCGCGTGGCCTGGTCACCGAGCTCGACACGCGCACCCCGCAGGTCGAGATCGAGGCACGGCTGATCGATCTCGACGTGTCGGCGGCTCGTGACGTCGGCATCGACTGGACCCTGGCCATCACCGAGGAGGGTGCCGGGGACCTCGGTACCGAGCAGGTGGCGCGCTCGATCAACCCGATCGCCAACCCGGCCGGCGAGCTCCGGGTGGGTGCGATTCGCGACAACTGGACCGCCGACGCGGTGATCCAGGCGCTGGTCAATGATCGCAAGGCCAACATCATCTCGAACCCGCGGATCACGACCGTGAACAACCGCGAGGCGTCGATCCTGGTCGGGCAGGAGATCCCGCTCATCGTCCAGGACGAGGCCTTCAACTCGGTGATCCAGCTCAAGCAGATCGGGATCAAGCTGAGCGTCCGCCCGCACATCAACTCCGATCGCCAGATCGAGCTCGACATCCATCCGGAGGTCTCCGACCTGGCGTCGCAGGCGACGGTACAGGGCGGCATCATCATCAACACCTCCGAGGCCGATACGCGGGTGTTGGTCGGTGACGGCGAGACGGCGGTGATCGGCGGGTTGATCCGCGAGAACGACACGGTCAGCGAGCGTGGCATTCCGGTCCTCAAGGACATTCCGGCCGTCGGCTGGCTCTTCAAGTCGACGAGCAAGGTGAAGCAGAAGCGCGAGCTCCTGATCTTCATCACGCCGCGCATCGTCGAGGCGTCGGCGGCGCGCTAGCACGGTGTAACGCGCGCCGCGCGACGGGGGCCGGTGGCCCCGGTCGCGACGGCGACGGCGCCCGCGACGTGACGGGCCCCGGGTGACGCCCCGGTCGGTAGCTACCGGCCGGGGCGTTCGCATGTCTGCGCCCGCCGGTCGCCGTGTCCCGGGCGCCGGGTGCGTCCGGGAGCCGGCGCTTGCCGGTGAGCGTCCCAGCGCGTAGACTCCGCGTCTCACGCAGAGGGCGGGCGGCGCGCGCGGTGGTGCCGCGCCGGCCAGTGGCTCGGCGCGGGCCGGAGGCTCGAGGAGCACGACGCATGAGGTGTCTGGTCGTGGGCAGCGGGGGACGTGAGCACGCCATCGCCTGGCGGCTCGCGCGTGATGCGGATGTCGACGCGGTGCTGGTCGCACCCGGCAACCCGGGCATGGAGTCCGTGGCGCGCCGCGTGGATGTCGCCGCCGATGATCTCGATGGACTGGTCGAGGTGGCCCGTCGCGAGACGGTCGACCTGACGATCGCCGGCCCGGAGGCGCCGCTGGTCGCCGGACTCGGCGACCGGTTCGCGGCCGCGGGGCTGCGCTTCTTCGGGCCGTCGGCGGCAGCCGCACGGCTGGAAGGCTCGAAGGCCTTCGCCAAGCAGTTCATGCTGGAGCGCGGCATTCCGACTGCACCGGGAATGGTCTATCAGGATGTGTCGCGGGCGCGGACCTACGTCGAGGAGCATGGCGGCCCTCTGGTCGTCAAGGCCGATGGCCTCGCCGCGGGCAAGGGCGTGTCCGTCTGCCCCGACACCGGGGCGGCGCTGGCCGCGGTCGATGCGATCATGCAGGAGCTCGTGCACGGCGACGCCGGACGGTGCGTGGTCATCGAGGACGCGCTGGTCGGGGAGGAGGCGAGCCTCTTCTGCATCACCGACGGCCTGCGGTACGTCGTGCTGTCCACCTCGCAGGATCACAAGCGGCTCGAGGACTGCGACCGCGGTGCCATGACCGGGGGCATGGGAGCGGTGGCGCCGGCACCGATCCTGTCGCGGGAGCTCGTGTCCGAGATCGAGACATCGATCATCGAGCCGACGCTCACCGGCATGCGTGACCTCGGCGCTCCCTACGTCGGCTTCCTCTACGTCGGGCTGATGATCGTGGAGGGCTCGCCATACGTCCTCGAGTACAACTGCCGGCTCGGTGATCCGGAGGCGCAGGCGGTGCTGCCGCTGACCGACGGGCGCCTGGCCGCGGCGGTGGCGAGCGCCGCCGACGGCCGGCTGGGTGAACTCGACCCGGCGGCGCTGACGGTGGCGGAGGGGGCCGCGGCCTGCGTCGTCGTCGCGGCACCCGGGTATCCGGTGAGCCCCCGGAAAGGGCTGGAGATCGCCGGCCTCGACGAGGCGGTGGCGGAGGCCGGCGGCGACGGCGATGAAGTCGTCGTCTTCCACGCCGGTACGTCGCGCAACGCCAGTGGGCGCATCGTGACCGCGGGTGGCCGGGTACTCGGCGTCACGGCGCGTGGTGCCGTGCTCGGCGAGGCCCTGTCACGTGCCTACCGGGCCGTCGGCGCCATCCGGTTCGAAGGCATGCAGTATCGCAGGGACATCGGCCACCGCGCCCTCGCATGGCTGTCGCGGTCGGCCACGGAGGTGGAACAGGTTTGACCACGCAGCCCGTCGTCGGTGTCGTGTTCGGTTCCGAGTCCGATCGCAAGGTCATGGCCGAGGCCGGGACCTACCTGGATCGTTTCGAGATCCCCTACGAGGTGCAGGTCCTCTCCGCCCACCGCAACCCGGCCCGCACGGCGCGCTACGCGCGCGACGCCAAGGAGCGCGGCATCAAGGTGCTCATCGCCGGTGCCGGCATGGCGGCGCACCTCGCCGGGGTGATGGCGGCGCACACGACGTTGCCCGTGATCGGCGTGCCGATCGGCGGGTCGTCGCTCGGCGGTTTCGATGCGCTGCTCTCGATGGTCCAGATGCCGGGCGGCATCCCCGTCGCCACGGTGGCGATCGGTACCGCGGGTGCCCGCAACGCCGCGATCCTCGCGGCCGAGATCCTGGCGCTGTCGGACGCCGGGATGGCGGCGCGGCTCGAGGCGTTCCGCCGCGAGCTCGAGTCGAACTAGCCGTCCGGGTGCCGGCTCCGCGCCGGCCGACGGGAGCGCCATGTTTCGCTACACCCTGGACGCCGCCGACCCGGTCAAGCTGGCGCCGGTCATCCACGCGCTGCGCTCCGGCGCGGTCGCCGTGATTCCCACCGACACGATCTACGGCCTGTCGGCCCGCATCGACCGGCCGTCGGCCCTCCGGCGCATTGCCGCCATCAAGGGTCGGGACGCGTCGCTGCCGTTCCTGGCGCTGGTGCCGGGCATCGAGCCATTGCCGTCGCTGACCGCGACGCCGCTGCCCGCGGCGGTGGTCGATCTCCTGTGGCCCGGGCCGGTGACGGCGCTCCTGGAGGCCTGCCCGGGGCTGCCGCCGCAGCTCGTCGGCGAGCACGGCACGGTGGCGGTGCGCTGGCCCGACGCGGCCCTCCTCTGCCTGATCCTCGAGGGGGTGGGCGCGCCGATCGTCTCGACCTCGATCAACCGGAGCGGCGAGGAGCCGCTCACCTCGCCCGCGAAGATCGCCCGCCAGTTCGGCGAGGCGATCGACGTGCTGCTCGATCACGGTCCGGCGGAGGACCCCAGACCGTCCACCGTCGTCGATCTGACCGTGCGCCCGCCGCGCATCGTCCGGCAGGGGAAGGGCTCGGTCGACCTCGAGCGGCTCGGGCGCTGTCTGTCCCTCTGATCGCCCCACCTCGGCGCCCCGAGCACCTGGTCGGAGCGTACGCTCCACCACAGAGGTGCCCGCCCGATCGACCCGCCCTCGGCCCGGTCTCCCTCCCGGATCGCCCCGCGACCGACAATCGGCTTCCCCGCAACGTGTTGCGGTCCCCGGCGCGACGCCCTCTCAATCACAACCTTTTGCCCTCCTGCTGCGTAGGCATCTCTGAAGCGTGGCTTTCCTCCTGAGTCACGGGCGTTCCCGAACCTGAAGGACACTGGATCGATGAAGAGAAAGCGCGTCTGGATCGCTGTTGCGGTCATCGCGGTCGGCTCCACCGTCGGGGGCCTGGCCATGCGCCGGAGCGGTGACGAGGCCCTGGAGGTCGAGACCGCATCGGTCACCCGGCAGCGGATTGTGCAGAAGGTGAGCGCGACCGGGACGATTCGTCCCCGGACGCAGGTCAAGATCGCAGCCGACGTGAGCGCCAAGATCACGCGGCTGCACGTACACGAGGGCCAGTGGGTGGAGAAGGGGGATCTCCTCGTGGAGCTCGACCGAGAGCGCTACCTGGCTGCGGTCGAGAACGCCGAGGCGTCGGTGCGCTCCGCCGAGGCCGACGCCAACCTCGTGCGGGCCAATCTCGAGGCCGCCGAGCGGGAGTTCGAGCGCGCCCGGGAGCTCCGGGATCGCTCCCTGCAGTCGGCGGCGGACTTCGAGGCCGTGGAGGCCGCGCACCAGGTCGAGATCGCCCGCCATGCTTCGGCGAGGGACCGGGTCGAGCAGGCCAAGGCGACGCTCAAGCAGGTCCGGGACGACCTCGCCAAGACCACCATCTACGCGCCCATGAGCGGCACCATCAGCGACCTCCGCCGGGAGGAGGGCGAGATCGCCATCGGTTCCCAGTTCCAGGAGGACGTGATCCTGGTGATCTCGGATCTCACGGTGATGGAGGCTCGCGTCAACGTGGACGAGAACGACATCGTCTCGATCGGCGTCGGTCAGGACGCGGAGATCGAGGTGGACGCGCTGCTCGACCAGGTGCTGCAGGGCGAGGTCTACGAGATCGCCAGCAGCGCCAACCTCACCGGCACCGGCTCGAGCCAGCAGAAGACCGAGTTCGAGGTGAAGATCACCATCACCGATCCGGTCGAGGCGCTCCGCCCCGGCATGACGGCCAGCGCCGAGATCATCACGAAGGTCAACGAGAACGCGCTGAGCGTGCCGATCCAGTCGGTGGCGATCCGCACCGTCGATCAGCTGCGCCAGAAGGGTGAGGACCGGCAGGCGGCCGCGGACCGCTACATCGCCGATCGCGACGGCTTCGTCGAGGTCGTCTTCTGCGTCGAGGATGGGCGGGCGCTCGCCAAGCAGGTCGCCACCGGGATCCAGAGCGACGAGCTCATCGAGGTGATCGACGGTCTCTCGGAGGGCGAGGACGTGGTGAGCGGCAGCTACCGGGCGATCTCCCGCGATCTGGAGAACGGTTCCATGGTCAGCGTCTCCAGCCAGCCGGTCGCGACGGCCGGTCTCTAGCGAGCAGGCGCCATGCGAGAGCACGGATCATCGGGGCGCGGGCCCCGCGACAGGGAGTGAACCGACCATGCACGTCTCGAGCCTGCCTGCCCCCGAACTGGTCACCCTGGACTTGCGGATCGAGAGCGCCGACGCGCCACCCGCCAGCGGCACCATCCTGGCGCTCCAGGAGGTCGAGAAGACCTACGTCATGGGCTCCCAGGAGGTGCACGCGCTCCGCGGCGTCTCCCTCGAGGTGGGGCGCAACGAGTACGTCGCGATCATGGGACCGTCAGGGTCCGGCAAGTCCACCCTGATGAACGTGATCGGCTGTCTCGACGTGCCGACCTCGGGCTCCTACGTGCTCGAGGGTCAGCCGGTCGCCGAGATGTCCGAGTCGCAGCTCGCCGACGTCCGCAACCGACGGATCGGCTTCGTGTTCCAGACCTTCAACCTGATCCCGCGGGCGGATGTCTTCCACAATGTCGAGCTGCCGCTGGTCTACGCGGGCATGCGCCGCGCCGAGCGGCGGCACCGCGCCGAGGAGGCGATCGAGCGCGTCGGGCTCGCCCATCGCATGCGCCACCGGCCGAGCGAGCTCTCCGGCGGCCAGCGGCAGCGCGTGGCCATCGCCCGCGCCCTGGTCACGCAGCCGTCGATCATCCTGGCCGATGAGCCCACCGGCAACCTCGACAGCGCGACCGGCGAG
>JASFRE010000018.1:0-20411 GCA_050115055.1 Candidatus Eiseniibacteriota bacterium
GACTCCGTCATGCCTGCGGGTGGCGACGCCGGGTGGCGTCGCCACGGCTAGCGTCGTGCGAACTCCGCGAACCAGTTCTCGACCAGCACGATCCCCGCCTTCTGGGATGGTCCGTCGTCGGCGGCGTCGGGCTCGACGTTGCGCACCATGTAGAAGCGCTGACCGTCGTCGCTGACGTCGAAGCCGTCGATCCAGTCGTAGGCGAAGCTCGCCCCGGTCGTGGTGCGCGTGAACAGCACCTCCGGCTGGCCGAGCACGATCCCCGCCGACGTGTCGACGTCCACGACCATCACCGCATCGTCGACAACATAGAAGATCTGCTCACCGTCACCGCTCCAGCACGGCCACTGGCCACCGTGCACCGACACCTGCCACTTGCCGTGCGCCTCCGGGAAGCCGGTCACGTAGACCTGGGTCATCCCCGTCTCGTCCGACTGGTAGACGACGTGCCGGCCGTCGGGCGCCAGACGCGCCGCGGTCTGGTGGCCGGCGCCACCGATGAACAGCACCGCCTCGCCGACCGGAGCGAGGTCATGATCGAGCTCGACGCGCCACAGGTCCCAGCCGTCGCCCCGCCGGTGCACGAAGAGCTGTGACGGATCGCGGGTCGGCAACGGGGCGCTGCCCTGGACGATGGTGAAGGGCTCGTCGGTACCGTCGGCCCGGCACGCCGCGATCTGATGCTGATCCGGCGTGGTTCCGATCTGGTAGATGACGTACTCGCCGCCGGCGTGCCAGCCCGGCCAGACCTCGGAGCCGGACTCGAAGGTGAGGCGCGTGGACGTGCCGCGCTCGACATCCTCGAGCCAGACGTCGAGCTCCTCGTCCGATCGCGAGCAGACCGCGACGCGGCGGCCATCCGGCGACAGCGACGGCTGGAGGAACATCGCCTCCTGCGGCTGTCCGATGGTACGCACCTGACGCCCATCGCGATCGACCTCGACGAGCTGGCGCATCGTGGCGACGTTGCCCCGGCGGCGGTAGGCGAGGGTGCCATCCCGCGCCACGCTCGGACTGTCGTCGGCGGCGCAGACCAGGAACGGCTCGCCGGTCGCCTCGAGGCGATCGAGCGCGAACGGAAGGGCCCAGATGCCATTGTTCAGCGGCCAGCGGTCGTAGAGGATGTATCCGGGCCGCGTGTAGACCGGATGCGACACCTCCTGGCCCTCGTGCCGGATGACCTGCCGGCGCTCGCCATCCGCCAGGACGGCGATCGTGTCGTAGCCCTCGCGCCGGTGGACGACGAACAGGTGCCCTCGACCATCCGGGAGCGCGCTGACGTTGTGGAAATCCAGCTCGGACTCGGGATCCGGCACGTGGATCGACGCCGGATCGCCGCCCTGCTCGGAGACCGCCAGCAGGCCGCCATCGCCGGTGCAGAAGACGATCCGTCCATCCTCGCCCCAGGCGCCGCCGGATGCCGAGTTGAACGCCTCCTCCAGCTCGCAGAGCGCCGTCGGCTTGCCGCCGCTCACCGGCACCTTCCACAGGCGGCCCTGCGTGCCGTAGCCGATCCAGGCGTCGTCGGGCGACCAGAACGGCGCGCGCGCGCCGTCGGTGTCGTCCAGCACGCGTGGCTCGAGCCGATCGAGATCCCGCACCCAGAGCCGGTCGTTGGCCGTGAAGGCGATCATCCGCCCGCCCGGCGACACGGCAAGCGACAGGCCGCTCACCCGGCCGTCCGGATCCATCGACGGCAGGATGAACTTGCGGAGCGGTGGACCGGGCACCGCGGGATGGAGCTGCCAGGAGAGCGCGGCCGCCACCACCGCGATGACGAGCGCCGCGGCGGCGAGGACCAGCGGCTGGAAGCGGCGTGTCGTCCGGGCCGACGACGCGTGCGGACGGCCACCGCCCGCCGCGTCCACGCCGCTCGTGATCGTGACGTCCGGCTCGCCGGCCAGGGTCTCCTCGAGAGCGATGCGAGCGTCCCCGATGTCGCGGAGCCGCGCCCGCGGGTCCTTGCGCAGGCAGCGGGCGACGAGCTGGCGGACGCGCGGCGGCACCGCATCCGGCAGCTCGCCCAGGTCGGGCTCCTGCATGATGACCGCGGCCAGGATCTCCGACGGGCTGTCACCCGTGAAGAGTCGCGTGCCGGTCAGCATCTCGTAGAGCACGACCCCGAACGCCCAGATGTCGGCACGGCGATCGACCGTCTTGCCCTTGGCCTGCTCGGGGCTCATGTAGGCGGCGGTGCCGAGGATGACGCCGGCGCGGGTGGCGACGATCGACAGGGTCGGCGAGTGGGTCGGATCGGACGTCTGACCGGGCTCGTCCTCGAGCGCCTTGGCGAGCCCGAAATCGAGCACCTTGACCGTGCCGTCGTCGGCCACCTTGATGTTGGCCGGCTTGAGATCACGGTGCACGATGCCGCGCTCGTGCGCCGACTCGAGGGCCTCCGCGACCTGGCGGGCGATCTCGAGCGCCTCGTCGAGCGGCAGCGGCCCGCGTTCGAGGCGTTGCGCCAGGTCCTCGCCGGGCACCAGCTCGAGGACCAGGCAGCGGGTTCCATTCGCCTCCTCGACGCCGTAGATCGCGGCGATGTTCGGGTGGTTCAGCGAGGCCAGGAGCTGCGCCTCGCGCCCGAAGCGCTGCATGCGCTCCTGGTCGCTCGCGAAGGCCTCCGGCAGCACCTTCAGCGCCACGTCGCGCTTCAACCGGGTGTCGCTGGCACGATAGACCTCGCCCATGCCGCCGGCGCCGATGCGCTCCGAGATCCGGTAGTGGGCGATGCTCTGTCCGATCATGGAGTGGGGACCTCGCACGGGGGACACGGCGCCGGGAGCCGCCAGCCCGGACCACACCGTCTGGCGACGACCGCGAGGCGGGTCGGCGGCGGCCGGAGCGGATCGGGTGGCGTCGTCGGTCGGGTGAGCCATCAGCCCGGCCGCCGGCCGGAGGGTACGGGGCCGGCAGCGCCGAGCGTGAATTCCGATACATAATATTAGATGCCGTAATGGCCCGCAAGGTGCGTGCGCCGCCAGGGGACATCCGGAGGGAGCCACCGGCCGTACCAGCCAGCGCCGCCGCCGGCCGGCGAGGCGAGGCACGCCCACCGGCCGCACCGGCCGGTCGAGACCTACTGCTGCACGAGGCGCAACATGCCGTCCGGCTGGAAGATGCGCGGCGCCAGCCGGGAGACCTCCGCGAAGGTGACCGCGCGCAGCCGCTCCACCTCGCCGGTGACCCGCTCGAAGCCGACGCCGTTGCCCTCGGCGACCGCCAGCTGCCAGGCGGCGAGCCGGTTCGACTGGCGGTTCAGGACGGCCCCGTTGACCATCCGCCGCACGGCCTCCTCGAACTCGCGGCGCGCGAAGCCCTCGGTGGCATAGCGGTTCAGATCCTCCTCGAACATCGCGAGGATCGCGTCGAAGCGCTCGCGGTTCACGTCGTTCTCGAGGATCCAGGCGCCGGGCCCGAGGTGCGGCCAGAAGTGGATCCAGCTGCGGTAGGAGACGCCCTCCTCGTACACGTACTTGTAGAAGTGGTCGTTGCCGGCCATGCGCGCCAGGACGCGCGTCGCGTCGAACTCCGGGTCCGCCGCCGACGCTCCCGGCCTCCCCCAGTTCACGGTCCAGTAGTTCTTGCCGAGATCGAGCACCACCGGCGCGGCCGGCGGCGACCAGTCGAGCGTCCAGGCGTCGGCATCGATCGCCCATGGCGGGCGGGCCGGGAACTTGTCGAGATCCGCCCAGCGCGAGGCGATCCAGGCGGCCACCGTGTCCGGCTCGACGTCGCCCACGACGCTCACCACGACGCGGTCCGGCGTCCAGCACGCGGCGTGGAATGCCGCCAGATCCTGCGCGGTGATCGACGCCAGTGTCGTCTCGGTCCCGAAGGTGGCGTGTCCGTAGGGGTGACCGGCATAGGCCCGCAGATAGAACTCCTGCTTCGTCAATTCGAGGTTCGACTCCTCGAGCTGGCGGGCAGTGGTGATGAGGTCCTCGCGCAGCTTCTCGACCTCATCGCCCGCCAGCTCGGGAAAGAAAACCGTCTCCTTGAGAATGGCGAGCATGGTCGGCCACTCGGCCTCGAGCCCGTAGACGTGATGACCGGCCGCGTCCCGGTAGTGGACGTGACGCGAGGTGTTGGCGCGGCTGCCGTCACCCAGGTGCGCGCTGGCGGTCAGCGAGCGCGCGGCCAGCAGTGCCGCGAACGACGCGCGGTCCCAGCGGCGCGTCTGTCGCATGCCGAGCTCGGCCACGAAGAGGTTGATCCCGTCCTGCCCGTCCGGCTCGACCCACTGGCCGCCGAGGACGCGTGCGGTCATGGCGACCAGCGGCGAGGCGTCGGTCGGCTGGACCAGGAGACGGAGCCCGTTGGCGAAGGTGATGAGCACGACGCCGTCCGCGCGGCGCGTCTCCTCGTAGGGGAGCGCCGCCGAGCCGGCAGGACGCAGGGCGCCGGAAACGTCGAGCTCGGGGAGCGCCGGCAGCTCGGGAGGGTGCGGGGTGACGGCCGGGCGCTCGCTCGCCCGGCGGTCGCCGGCGAGCGCGACCGCCGGCTCGAAGTCATCCGGCAGAATGCTCGTGGTGACCAGCCGGCGGCGCGTGAGCCAGCGTTGCTTGGCGGCCTGCACCACCTCCGGTGTCAGCGCCTCGTAGCGCTCGATCAGCTGCGCGGCGGCCTCGACGCCGCGCCGGCTCACCAGGAAGCCGTGGCGGCTGGCGCGGTCGGCAGCGGTGACGCGCTCGGTCGCCTCGTGGAAGAGCAGGGTCTGGCGCGCCTGCTCGAAGATGCGCTCCGGGAGCGCGGTTACGTCGAACTCGAGCAGGAAGTGCTCGACGAACGCCGTCACCGCCGCGAGCTTCGCGGGCTCCATGCGCGCGAACACCCGGAAGTCGCCGTAGTCGCGCTTCGCGTAGTGCTCGACGCTGATCGACGTCACCCACTTCTCCTGTTCGAGCAGGTACTGCGGCAACCCGAACGAGTCGTCCTCGAGCAGCACGGCGAGGAGCTCGAGTGCCGGCGTGTCGTCGTGCGCGCCGCCCGCCGTGACGACGCCGGTCAGGAGCAGCGCATCGGTCGCTTGCGGTAGGTGGTCCAGGCGCGTGCGCGGCCCGCGCTGCTCGGGCTCGGTGAGCCCCAGCTCGAAGCTCTCCGGCCCGGGCTCCTCCGCGCCCCAGGCCGCCTCGACCCAGGCCAGCATCGAGTCGGGTTCGAAGTCGCCGGCGATCGACAGGATCATGTGGTTGGGGGTGAAGCGCTCCCTGTAGTAGCGCTCCGTCGCCTGCATCTCGAGCTCGCGAATCGCCTTCTCGGTGCCGATCACCGCCCGCCGGTAGGGGTGGACCTCGTAGGCGGTCTCACCCCAGGCCTCGTAGAGCATCTCGACCGGCTCCTCGCGGCCGCGCGACATCTCCTGCAGGACGACGCGCTTCTCGTCCTCGAACCAGTCGGGCTCGAACTCGAGATCCAGCATCGCCTCGCGATAGACGCCCAGCGCCTCCACGAAGGTCTGGCGCGGCACCTCGAAACCGAAGTGGATCTCGTCATCCCAGGTCCAGCCACCGGCCTCGCGACCGAGGAGGCTCATCCGCTTGCGGAACTCGGTCGGCTTCAGGTGCGGCGAGCCCCCCTTGAAGACCAGGTGCTCGATGTAGTGCAGCGACCCCTGGTAGTACTCGTCCTCGGTA
The DNA here is from genome assembly GCA_050115055.1 of Candidatus Eiseniibacteriota bacterium. Taxonomy (GTDB): domain Bacteria; phylum Eisenbacteria; class RBG-16-71-46; order CAVPCR01; family CBDCWB01; genus JASFRE01. The sequence continues at coordinate 5,637 of JASFRE010000018.1, forward strand.
CGGCCGCCGGTGGTGACGAAGCCCGAGAGGGCGATGACCGGATGCGCGTGCGACGGCGACAGGAGCACCGTGAGCCCGTTCGGCAGGACGTGGGTCTGGAAGGGAGCGTCGGCGGCGGGCGGGCGGGCGAGCGACGCGGTCGCCAGGAGCGCCAGAAGCGCCATGCAGAGCGTCGCCGCCAGCCACGGCACTGGTCGCACGACCAGGCGCCCGGGGGTCATGACGGTCCAGGGACGGCGGTGAGGGCGGTCGGGATGCATGGTTCGAACCTCCGGGTCGGGGCTGTCGGAACGAGGCTGGAATCCTAGCCCGGCCTTCCGGCCGGCGCCAGTCCCGTGGCCGGGCACCGGCACGGCGGGCGCCGGTAGGCGGCAAAGCGTGTATACTCATCCGTTCCGGCGTTCGCGCCGGACCTGGATCGCCTGCCGGGGGATTGACCGCGCGCCGACCCTTCGGGGTCACCGCGCCGTGGGACCGCACATGAGCAAGACGCAGGACTTCATCGAACTCGATCACAGGTATGGCGCCCACAACTACCACCCGCTGCCGGTCGTGCTCGCGCGCGCCGAGGGCGCCTGGGTCTGGGACGTCGAGGGCAAGCGGTACCTCGATTGCCTGAGCGCCTACTCGGCGGTCAACCAGGGCCACCGGCATCCGCACATCGTGAAGGCACTCGTCGACCAGGTCGCGACGCTCGACCTGACGAGCCGCGCCTTCCACAACGACGTCATGGGGCACTTCCTCGAGAAGCTCTGCGCCTACACCGGCTACGAGGCGGCGCTGCCGATGAACACCGGCGCCGAGGCGGTCGAGACCGGCATCAAGCTGGCGCGGCGGTGGGGCTACGAGCGCAAGGGGATCCCGGCCGATCAGGCGGAGATCGTGGTCTGCGAGGAGAACTTCCACGGGCGCACGACGACCATCGTCGGCTTCTCGACCGACCCCGACACGCGCCATGGCTTCGGCCCGGCCACTCCCGGCTTCGAGATCATTCCCTACGACGACGTGCCGGCGCTCGAGCGGGCGATCACCGACCGCACCTGTGCATTCCTGGTCGAGCCGATCCAGGGCGAGGCGGGGGTGCGTGTGCCGGCGGACGGCTACCTGCGCGAGGCGCGTCGGATCTGCAGCGAGCGCAATGTCCTCCTGATCGGTGACGAGGTGCAGACCGGTTTCTGCCGCACCGGACGCCGTTTTTGCTGGATGCATGAGGACGCACGACCCGACGTGCTGCTGGTCGGCAAGGCGCTCGGCGGCGGCCTCTATCCGGTGTCGGCGGCGCTCGCGGACTGGCAGCACATGGACGTCTTCACGCCGGGATCGCACGGCTCGACCTTCGGCGGCAACCCGATCGGCTCGGCCGTCGGCATCGCCGCGCTCGAGGTGCTCGAGAACGAGCGACTCGACGAGCGCGCCGAGCGTCTCGGCCGCCAATTCCGCGACGCTCTGCGCACGATCGACCGCCAGCGGGTCAAGGAGGTTCGCGGCAAGGGGTTGCTGGTGGCGATCGAGCTCCGCGACGACGCGGGCCCGGCGCGCCACTACTGCCAGGCCATGAAGGAGCGCGGCATCCTGGCCAAGGACACCCACGTCCACACGATCCGCTTCGCGCCGGCGCTCGTCGTCGAGGAGCAGGACCTCGACTGGGCCATCGGGGTGATCCGCGAGGTCATCGAGTCGAAGCACCCGGTCGGCAGCTGAGCGGCGCCCGGCAGGACACGGCCCGGGCGCACGGTGCGCCCCGCGCGGACGAGCGCGCATGGGAAACAGGCGAGACCGAGAGAGGCGGCGGGCACGCAGGACCGCGACGCCGGCCAGCCAAGGCGTCCCGGCCGTCCGGCATGCCGCCCGGCCGGCGACGTGGACCGTCGTCACCGCCGTGCTGCTCTTCGTCGTCACCGCCGCGGTGATCGCCGGCGCGTACCTGCACACACTCGACGACGGCTACGCCTTCGACGACTACGAGTCGATCCGCGACAATCCGACGCTCGACCACTGGCGCGACATCGGACCGATCTGGCACTTCCGGCCGTCGCGCTTTGTCGTGCACATGAGCTTGGCGCTCAACGTCGCCACCAGCGGACGGTCGCTGGTCGCGTTCCGGCTGACCAACCTCGTCATCCACTGGCTCTGCGCGGTGCTGGTCGGCTGGATCGCCGTGCAGCTCCTCGAGGTGACCCGGTCCGGCGCGCCGCCACGCGCGCCCGGGGATCCGTCATCCTCGCGGCGCGCGACGTGGATCGCCCTCGCGGCGGCGCTCGTCTTCGCGGCGCATCCCCTGGCCACCCAGGCCGTCACCTATCTGATCCAGCGCACCACGTCGCTCGCCGCGCTGCTCGAGCTGGGCGCGGTGGCGACCTACCTCGGAGCGCGAGCGCGCCAGCGAGCGCGCGGGACGGCGTGGACGCTGTGGGGCGTCTCGTGGGCGCTCGCGGTGCTCGCCGCCTTCACGAAGGAGATGGCCTTCGCGCTCCCGTTCCTGATCGCGATGATCGAGCTCGTCCTGCGCCAGCACGAGCGCGCGCGCCCGGCCGGCGGGTCGCCGACCGGGCAGGACCGCCAGCCGGCACGCCGGACCTGGCCGTGGCTCCTCCCCTACCTCGCCGTCGTGCCGATCATCGCCGTGACGACCCAGCTGCCGGCGATCGAGCTCGATGGCCGGCTGCCCGGCCTCCGGGAGACGACGGAGATCGGCCGCGCCGCCTACCTCTGGACCGAGCTGGTGGTGATTCCCCGCTACCTGGCGCTCGCGATCTGGCCGGCCGGACAGAACCTCGACCACGACGTGCCGCTCCGCCCGACACCGGACCTCACGGTGGCCGCGGGAGCGCTACTCCTCGTCGCGCTGACCCTGCTTGCCTGGCGTCTGCGACGACGCTGGCCGCTGGTGACGATCGGCTGGCTCTGGTGTCTCATCGCCCTGCTGCCCGAGTCGAGCCTGATCCCGATCAGCGACGTCATGAACGAGCACCGCACCTACCTGCCGCTGGCCGGGCTGGTCTGGCCGGCAGCGGTGGCGCTCGTCACGGCCGGCACGGCGATCGGCGCGCGGTGGCGTTCCGGGACCGGAAGCTCACACGGCACCGGCACCGACCGACCGGTCACCGGCCCGACCACCGGCCTGGCCACCGGCCTGGCCACCGCTGCCCTCCTGGTCGCCGTCGTCGTGCCGCTCGCCATCGCCACGCACGAGCGCAACATGGTCTGGCGCGACGAGCTGACGCTGTGGCGCGACGTGACCCGGAAGTCGCCCGGCAAGGCGCGCGGCTACAACAACCTGGGCCTGGCACTCGCCGCCCGGGGGCGGCTCGCCGCGGCGGAGAAGGCCTATCGCCGCGCCATCGAGCTCGATCCCGACTACGTCTACGCGCGGGTCAACCTGGGGCAGCTCTACGGGACGACCGGTCGTCCGGAGCAGGCCCTCGAGCTCTTCGAGGAGGCGGTGGCGATCGACCCCGAGCACGTGGCGGCGCTCAACAACCTCGGCACGGCACGCTGGACGCTCGGAGATCTCGCCGGCGCCGAGGCGGCCTACCGGCAAGCACTTGCGGTCGCACCACAGGCACGCGAGCCGCGTCGGAACCTCATGCGACTCCTCGAGGCGACCGGCGCGTCCACGACCTCGCCCTGACCGCGCACCGCGCGGGGGGATGCGGCGCGCCGGACCGCCGGATGGTGCGATCATCGATCCGGATGCCGCTTCAGCACGGTGATCGACGGGTGATCGATGCCGTGCGCGCGCGCGACGATCGGAGCACCATCCCCGGTCGGAGCTGCGATCATGAGAAGCGTGAGAGGCGTGCTACGGGGCTGCAGCGGGCGGCGCATGTGGAGACCGATCGGCGCCAGGCTCGCGGCCGGTGTCGCGGCGGTCACGCTCCTCCTGCCCCGTCCCGCGACCGGCACCACGCGCCACGTGCCCTCCACCGATCCCACCATCCAGGCCGGACTGGCGGCCGCCCAGCCCGGCGACACGGTGCGCGTCGCCGGCGGTCAGCACGACGAGCACGATCTCCAGATGGCGAATGGCGTCGTGCTGCGCAGCGCCACCGGCAGCGCCGACTGCGCCGTCATCGACGCCTGCCACCTCGGACGCGTGCTGCGCTGCGACAGCGCGATTTCGAGTCGGCGACTCGCCCGGTGCCTCTTCGACGCCAACGTGGCGAGCTACAACGGTGGCGCCATCGGCTGCGAGTACTCGACGCTCCATCTCGAGGGAACCGCCACGGCGCCCCTTGCCGGCTGCATCCTCGCCGGCGCGCCGGCCGGGCAGGCGGTCCACTGCGAGGATGCGACCTGCGCCGCCCTGCGCGCCCGAACATTCGCCGGCCGGCTGGTGCCCCGCCTGCACGATGCGTGCGTCGCCTACCGCGGTCGCCTCAGAGCGCCGCCGAGCGGTAGGCGTGCTTGATCGCCCCCCAGGTTGCGGGGAGCACCGGCTCCTGCTGCGGCGGGTCGCCGTAGCGCGGCCGGTCGCCACCGCCCCCGGCCTGCTCCGCGAGCTCCGCCGGTGCCACGATGGCGGGTGCCTGCAGCGGAGGTGCGGAGGCGTCGACGAAGGCATTGGTTCCGCAACCGGCAACCGGTGTCTGCGACGCGACGATCAGCACCGCGAGCGTGGTCACGCACGGGATCATGGTGGGCCTCCGGGGCTCGGGCGCACGCCGGCTCGCGCGCCGCCTGACCGGACACGCCTCCATCATACGCCGCGCCACCAGCCCGCGCGATCGCCAGCCGCCGCGTGGCCAGAGCCACGCCGGGCGCGGACCATGGCCGGCGGACCGTCTCCCAGACAGCGCCCTCACCGGCTCGCAGCTGGCACGGCACTTGTATCTATCAGGGGTAGAACAGACGTTGGATTAAGAGGATAGGGCGGCACGTTGCAATCTGAAACGTCGCCGGTCACAGGATGGAACGCGTCCGTCCCATGGTGCATCACGGTCGCGAGGCGGACCGGCGAGGGCAGCAGACGATTCCAGAGGGGGTGTGCGCGTCGATGGCGGTTCGGTTCCAGGATTACTACGAGATCCTCGGCGTGTCCCGATCGGCGAGTCAGGACGAGATCCAGCGCGCCTACCGGCGACTGGCGCGGCGCTACCACCCGGACGTCAACCAGGAGCCGGACGCCGAGGAGCAGTTCAAGCGCATCAACGAGGCGCACGCCGTGCTCGGCGACCCTGAGAAGCGCCGCCTCTACGACTCCCTGGGCGAGAACTGGGAGGCCGGGCAGCATGTCGATCCGCCCCCGGACTGGCGCGGAGCGGGGTTCCGCTTCCACCGGCAGAACGGTGAGGGCGGGCGCGGCTCCCAGAGCACCGGCTTCGGCGGCTTCACGGCCGGCGACTTCAGCGACTTCTTCGAGGCCTTCTTCGGCAGCAGCGCGTTCGGTGGCAGCGGTTTCGCCGGCCCCGGCGCCGGCCCCGGCGACATCGAGTGGACGGTCGACGAGCGCGGCGGCCGGCGGCGCACGGCGCGCGGGCGCGGCGCGCGACGGCGCGGCGCCGATCAGGAGGCGGAGATCGAGATCACGCTGGCGGAGGCGGTGCACGGCGTCCGCAAGCAGATCCGTCTCGAGTCGATCGAGCCCGACGCGAGCGGCCAGCCGCGTCCGGCCTCGAAGGCGTTCGACGTCCGGATCCCGGCCGGCGTCGTCGAGGGGAGCCGGGTGCGCCTCGGCGGGCAGGGCGGGCGCGGCACGCACGGTGCCGGCTCGGGCGACCTCTACCTGCGGATCCGCCTGGCACCCGATCCGCGCTACCGGGTCGACGGCAAGGACGTCGAGATGACGCTGCCGGTGACGCCGTCGGAGGCGGCACTCGGTGCGCAGATCGAGGTGCCGACGCTCGACGGGTCGATACGGCTGCGCATCCCGGCGGGGCTCCCCAGGGGGCGACGGCTGCGCCTGCGCGGTCGCGGGCTCGGTCGAGGCGACGCGCGCGGCGACCTCTACATCCAGATCGAGGTCGTGGTGCCGGAGCACCTGCGCACCCGCGAGCGCGAGCTCTACGAGGAGCTGTCACGCGCGTCGAGCTTCGATCCGCGGGGCGGCGGTGCAGGAGAGCCGCCGCATGACGACGGCTCTGGCGGAAGGAAGTAGGTGAGTTCTCATGAATCTCGAACGACTGACGGTCAAGGCACAGGAAGCCGTGGTGCGGGCGCAGCGCCTCGCATCCGATCGCAACCAGCAGCAGATCGAGCCGCTCCACCTGCTGCGTGCGCTGGTCGATGATGCCGACGGCGTGCCGGTCTCGATGGTGAAGCGGATCGGCGGCAACGTCGAGGCGTTGCGGCGCGAGATCGACGACGCCCTCGACCGGTTACCGAAGGTCTACGGCGACGTCGACGTGGCGCGCGTCTACCTGTCGACGTCCGCCGCCAAGGTGATGCAGGCCGCCGAGCAGGAGATGAGCGGCCTCAAGGACGAGTACGTCTCGACCGAGCACCTGCTCCTGGCGATGACCGCCGACGGGGCGGGCGAAGCCTCGCGCCTGCTCGCCGCGCAGGGCGTGACCCACGACGCGGCCCTCAAGGCCATGCAGACGATCCGTGGCTCGCAGCGTGTCACCGACCAGAACCCCGAGGAGCGCTACCAGGCGCTCGAGCGCTACGGGCGCGACCTGACGGCGGTCGCGCGGCGGGGGAAGCTCGACCCGGTGATCGGCCGCGACGACGAGATCCGGCGCTCGATCCAGGTCCTGTCGCGCCGCACCAAGAACAATCCGGTGCTGGTCGGTGACCCCGGCGTCGGCAAGACGGCGATCGTCGAGGGCATCGCGCAGCGCATCGCGGCCGGCGACGTGCCCGAGGGCCTGAAGGAGAAGAGCGTCTACCAGCTCGACATGGGGGCGCTCATCGCAGGGGCGAAGTTCCGCGGCGAGTTCGAGGACCGGCTGAAGGCGGTGCTCAAGGAGATCGCCGAGTCCGACGGACAGATCATCCTCTTCGTCGACGAGCTTCACACCGTGGTCGGCGCCGGGCGCGCCGAGGGCGCGGTCGATGCCGGCAACATGCTGAAGCCGATGCTGGCGCGGGGCGAGCTGCGCATGATCGGCGCCACCACGCTCGACGAGTACCGCAAGGTCATCGAGAAGGACAAGGCGCTCGAGCGCCGGTTCCAGCCGGTGCTGGTCGGCGAGCCGACGGTCGAGGACACGATCTCGATCCTGCGCGGCCTCAAGGAGCGCTATGAGCTGCACCACGGCGTGCGCATCGCCGACGGCGCCCTCGTGCAGGCGGCAACCCTGTCGCACCGTTACATCACCGACCGCTTCCTGCCCGACAAGGCGATCGACCTGGTCGACGAGGCGGCGGCCAAGCTCCGCACCGAGATCGACTCGATGCCGGAGGCGCTCGACGAGATCGACCGCCGCACCAAGCAGCTCGAGATCGAGGCGGTGGCGCTCCGCAAGGAGCACGACGACGCCTCGCGCGACCGGCTCGCGAAGCTCGAGCGGCAGCTGGCGGAGCTCCGCGAGCAGCACAGCGCGCTGCGCGCGCGGTGGGAGACCGAGAAGCAGACCATCCAGCAGATCCGCACCGTGCAGGAGGCGATCGACGTCACCCGCCAGGAGGCGGAGCGTGCCGAGCGCGAGGGCGACTACGACCGCGCCGCCGAGTTCAAGTACGGCAAGCTGGTCGAGCTCCAGAAGCAGCTCGAGGCGCTCAACGCCAGGCTCGCCGCCGACCAGGAGACCGGCGCGCTCCTCAAGCAGGAGGTCGGCGAGGAGGACATCGCCGACATCGTCTCGCGCTGGACCGGCATCCCGGTGTCGCGGATGGTCGAGAGCGAGCGCGACAAGATCCTCCGCATGCCGGAGCGGCTGCGCCGGCGCGTCGTCGGCCAGGACGAGGCGGTCGGTGCGGTCTCCGAGGCGGTGCTGCGCGCGCGTGCCGGGCTCGCCGACCAGGACCGGCCGATCGGCTCCTTCATCTTCCTGGGGCCGACCGGGGTCGGCAAGACCGAGCTGTCGCGGGCGCTGGCCGAGTTCCTGTTCGACGACGAGAATGCCGTCGTCCGCCTCGACATGTCCGAGTACATGGAGCCGTTCAACGTCTCGCGCCTGGTCGGCGCGCCGCCGGGCTACGTCGGCTACGAGGAGGGCGGCCAGCTGACCGAGGCGGTGCGCCGGCGGCCGTACTCGGTGGTCCTGCTCGACGAGATCGAGAAGGCGCACCCGGAGGTCTTCAACGTCCTCCTGCAGGTGCTCGACGACGGGCGGCTGACCGACAGCCAGGGGCACGTCGTCAACTTCAAGAACACGATCGTCATCATGACGTCCAACATGGGCGCCGACCTCATCATGGAGCGCTTCGGCGCCATGACCGACACGAACCGCGAGGAGATCTACGAGCGCACGCGGCGAGATGTCCTCGAGCTCCTGCGGCAGCGACTGCGTCCCGAGTTCCTGAACCGCGTCGACGAGACCATCGTCTTTCACCCGCTGACCCGTGAGGATCTGCGGCAGATCGTCGATATCCAGTTCGACCGGATGGTGCGGCGCGCGGTCGAGCGCCAGGGCTGGCAGGTCACGATGACCGACGGCGCACGCTCCTACCTGGCCGAGAAGGGCTACGACCCGATCTTCGGGGCGCGACCGCTCAAGCGCCTCCTCCAGAAGGAGGTCGTGAATCCGCTGGCGGCCGAGATCGTGCGCGGCGCGGTGCCGCCGGGGGCGCGCATCGCCATCGATCGCGGCGGCGACGGCCTCGCCTTCGCCTACGACGTCGGTGCCGATGGTGACGCACGGGACGACGGTGGCGGCAAGCCGGGCGCGGAGGCCGTCGGCAGCGGCAATGCCGCTGGCGGCGATGCCGGTGGTGGTGGTGGTGGCGGCGGCGGCGGCGGCGATGCCGGTGGCGGCAATGCCGGCGAGACGGCAACGCTGGCCGGGGGCTAGGGCGCCGGGCTGGCGACGGCTGGCGTGGGCGCCAGGGCTGTGCCACACTTCCGGGCCCGGTCCGGTCACGCCGGACCGGCGTCCGGCCGCGCGCGCGCCGCGTGCGCTCCTCGCCGGCCGGCGATCCCGGTCGACCCGAGCTCCGGGCCGGCCGTCCCTGCTCCCGGAACCGTCGCCCCGCGACCAGGTGATGCGCCATGACCCTGTCTCGACCCGTCCGCCCGCACGGCGCGGCGTCCACACCGCGCCCCCGACGCTCCGTCCGCCCCGGTGCCGGCACCCCGCTCCGCGCCACCGCCCTCTCCGCGACGCTCGTCGCCAGCCTGGCCTGCGTCACCCTCCTGACGCTCGGCAGCGGGTGGCCCGGCACGAGCGGCGTGCGGCCCGCCCTGGCGGGCGAGGTCGTCACCCGGGACGGGGTGCCGCACGTCCTGAACGGCGCCGAGCCGGCCGCGGGACGCCGCGACGTGGCGCTCGAGGAGCTCTGGCGCGCCGGCGGCGACGACGACACGATCTTCTTCGGCAACGTCGTCCGCGTGCTCGAGGACGAGGACCGCAACGTCTACGTCCTCGATTCGCAACTCTCCGAGATCCAGGTCTACGCCCCCGACGGCACCCACCTCCGCACCGGACAGCACGAGGGCGAGGGTCCGGGCGAGGTCCGCCGTCCGAATGACATGTTCTTCCTGCCGGGCGGCAACATCGCGCTCATGCAGGGCTTCCCGGGCAAGGTAGTGGTCGTCGACCGCGAGGGCAATCCGGCCAGCGGCTTCGACTACGGGACCGGCGATCCGAGCCAGGGTCGTTTCGCGGTCCTGGTCCAGGGCGTGAGCCGTGGCGGAACGATCGCCCTCTGCGGCATCGACATGCGCTTCAGCGGCGGCGGCGCCAGCGAGCAGACCTACTTCCTGGCGGCCTGCGACGCGAACGGCACCGAGACGCATCGCTACCTCACCAAGAGCTACACCATCGACTACTCCGCCTTCACGCTCGACGAGGGGGCGATGGACTTCGTCTACAGTCGCTTCGATGTCGGCCCGGACGGCTCGCTCTACGTCGCCCCGGAGCGCAACCGCTACGCGATCCAGGTCATGCGCCCCGACGGGACGCTGGTGCGCGTCATCGAACGCGACTACACGAGCCAGGTGCGCGACGACGCCGAGCGCCAGGAGGCGCGCCTCACCGTCGAGGCCATCGGGCGGAACTACCCCGCACCGCTCCAGGGAATCACGGTGGAGGACACCGAGCCCGACCTGGTCGGCCTGCGGGCGATGGATGACGGCAGCCTCTGGGTGCAGCCGACGCTCGGCGAGGACGCGATGGACGATGGCGTTCTCACCGTGCTCGACGTCTTCGACGGCGAGGGCCACTTCCGGGAGCAGCTGGCGCTCCGCGCTCCAGGCGATTCGGATCGCGACTCCATCCACATCCTCGACACGCATCGCATCGTCGTCGTGCGGGGGGCGCTCGACGCCTTCCGCTCGTCGCAGGGTGTCGGTGGCGACGCCGCGGGCGGGGAGGCCGCGGAGAGCGTGCCGCTCGAGATCGTCTGCTACGCGCTGCCCGAGGCCTGACGGGCGGCGCGCAGCCGCTCAGCCCGGCGGGGCGCCGCGCGTGTGGTCGAGCTCCGAGCCGAGCACGCTGTGCGGCACCAGGTAGACCGCGAGGGTCGTCACCGCCGCGGCGATCAGCCAGCCGCGTGCCGGACGACCGCCGCGCCCGCACCACAGGGCCACGAGCCAGACCAGCATGGCGACGGCCGTCTTCATGTCGGTGACGTCGTGCCCGAGCGGCCAGCCGGTCCAGTAGGCGTCGAAGGCGTACTTCTGGACGATCGGTCCCAGGACCAGGCCGCCGACGGCGAGCAGCACGGCGGTCACGACCGCCAGGCGCTGCGCCCGTGGGCCACGCACCGCTGCCTCGAGTCCGGTGCGGGTGGCGAGCAGCATGGCCGCGAACATGAGGATCACGTGCGGGATCAGCACGGCCGCCGGCACCGCGCCCTTGAAGCGGATGACGACCGGCGAGGCGGTGAGCGCCACCGTGTCCCCGCGTGCGCCGGCGAGCACGATCCGGTAGAGCACCTTGCCGGCCGGCGGCTGCCGCGGCACGGCGGTGACCAGCCGCCCGTCGCGTCGTTCGAACGGCACCTGCCGCCATGCATCGAAGCTCCGGTAGCGCCGCCACTCGAGCACGCCATCGACCGACGGATCGGCGACCTCGAAGGCGAGGGCCGCATCGCCGTCCGAGGCGTGCGAGGTCGGCAGGCGAAAGCGCACCGTCGTGTCGCCGACGGTCACCACGCCACGCACCGGATAGGTCGGGCCGGTCACGCGCTGGTAGACGACGGAGGCCAGCGTCACGACGATCGCCACGAGCCACAGCAGCACGGCGCGCCGTGATCCGGTCGGGTGCCGCGTCCCGGCGCGGACGGCATCCGTCATGCGTCACCACCCTGGCCGGCCAATTTCCACAGCAGCCACGCACGCGCGAAGCTCCAGTCCCGCTCGACCGTGCGGCCGGTGACCTCGAGCACCTCGGCCGCCTCGGCCGCGGTCAGCCCACCGAAGAACAAGAGCTCGACCACGCGTGCCTTGCGCGGATACGCGGCCACCAGTGCGTCGAGGGCGCGATCGAGCGCGATCAGGTCGAGCGGCTCGGGACCGGCAGGCGCCGCCAGCGGTCCGAGCGCGGTGCCTTCACGGTCGCCGCGACTCAGGGCGCCGAGGAGCAGCGTGATGTCGTCGCTCCGCGGACCGGCGTCAGCGTACGGCGCCGGCTCGCGATGCGTCTGATCCGTCCGTCGTGCCCCGTCGCCCACCTGCATCCTGCCACCGTCCCGTGCCGCGGCGCTCCCCCGCGCCGTGCGTTTCCCACCGTGCGCCGGCCCGGCGCGCAGTCTAGCGCCCGGGCGCGGCGATGTCACACCGGCGATCCGGCAGATTCGACGCTCGCCCGCCGCGCGATTCCTGCTATCCTGGGGCCAGCCACGCCGGGACTGCGCCCATCGGCACGATCGGAACCGTCGGAACCAGATGACGATCGACGACCGCCTCCGCTCGACCAGAGGGGCCCGCCGTGTGCTGTCCCGAGCCCGCGCGGCACGGAGCCTCGCCATGCGGGTCGCCGTCCCCGGCCTGCTCGTCACCGGCCGCGCCGTACCTCTCCTGTCCCGCATCGCCCTCCTGGTGCTCGCTCCGCTCGCTGTCGCCCTCCTCCTCCAGCTCGCCATCACGCCGGACCTGACCGACCTGCCCGCCGCGCCACCGGTCGATCCGTGCGTGACGCTCCCGGACGCGTTCGCCAGCCTGATCATCACCGACGTCCGCGGCGGTCTGCTGCGCGAGATCGCGCCCGACGCGCGCGCCCTGCCGGTGTCGCTCGACGACGTGCCGCCGATCGCGATCGAGGCCCTGATCGCGGCCGAGGACCGTCGCTTTCGCGACCACCCGGGCATCGACGTGCGTGCCGTGGCGCGCGCCGCCTGGCAGAACCTGCGACACGGCGCGGTGACGAGCGGCGCCTCGACGATCACCATGCAGGTGGCACGGCTGCTGCGCCCCGCGCGCCGCGCCGGCCGGCGCTCGCTGACCGACAAGCTGGCCGAGGCGGCGCTCGCCCTGCGCCTCGAGCACCGGCTCCAGAAGCGCCGCATCCTCGAGCTATGGCTGGCCCTCGCCCCCTTCGGCAACCGGACGCGCGGCATCGAGGCGGCCGCCCGCCTCTACTTCGGCAAGCGGGCGGGTGATCTGACCGCGGCCGAGGCGACGTTCCTCGTCGGTCTGCCACAGGGGCCCGGGCATCTCGACCCGTTCCGCCACCCGGAGCGCGCCCGGGCACGACATCGCCGGGTGCTCGGAGCGATGGTGGCGTGTGGCGCACTCGACGCGACGGATCGAGACCGCCTCCTGGCGCTGCCGCTCCGACTCGAGGATCCGCGACGCAGCTTCCGCGCCCCCCACCTCGTCGAGCAGGTGCTGCGCGACCTCGACGGCGCCACCGCGGCGGCGGCGTCCGCGCGCCCGGTCGAGGTGCGCACCACGCTCGACCCGGAGCTCCAGGCGACCATCGAGGGTCTGGTGCGGGCGCACCTCGCGCGGCTCGAGTCCTGCAACGTGCACAACGCGGCGGTGCTCGTGGTGGAGAACGCCGCCGGGCGGGTGCTGGCGCACGTCGGCAGCGCCGACTTCTGGGACGCGCGGATCGACGGGCAGGTCGACGGCACGCGCATGCTCCGGCAGCCGGGCAGCGCGCTCAAGCCCTTCACCTACGCCCTGGCGCTCGCCTCGCGCCGCCACACGCCGGCCACCATCCTCGCCGATCTCGACGACGATCTGCCCGGGCTGCGCGGCGCCCTCGTGCCGGTCAACTACGACGGCGAGCATCACGGCCCGGTGCCGCTACGCCAGGCGCTCGCCTCGAGCTACAACATCCCTCCGGTACGTCTCGTCCGGGAGCTCGGCGTCGAGCGGCTGCTGCGGGCGCTCGGCGCGGCCGGCTTCGAATCGCTCGACCGGACGGCCGAGCACTACGGCAGCGGGCTGACGCTCGGCAACGGCGAGGTCCGTCTGAGCGAGCTGGTCCGCGCCTACGCCGGTCTGGCACGCGGCGGCTCGCTGCCCGAGCTCCGGCGCATCGCCTGGCTCCGCACGGCGGCCGGCGACACCGTGCGCGCCACCCCGGGCACGGCGCGACCGATGGGCATCGAGCCGGCCGTCGCCCACCTCATCACCGACATCCTCTCCGATCCGGTGGCACGTGCCCCCGCCTTCGGGCGCGACGGGCCCCTGGAGCTGCCGTTTCCCTGCGCGGTCAAGACCGGCACCACCAAGGACTATCGCGACAACTGGGCGATCGGCTACACGCCGCGCCACACGGTCGGTGTCTGGGTGGGCAACTTCGACGGCACGCCGATGCGCCGGGTGAGCGGCGTGAGCGGCGCCGGACCGCTCTTCCACGCCGTCATGACCCTGCTCGGCTCCGGCGGCGAGTTCGAGCGGCCTCCCGGCATCGAGACCCACACGGTCTGCGCCGCCAGCGGGGCACTGCCCGGCCCCTGGTGCCCCGGCCGCCGGAGCGAGCAGTTCCTTGCCGGCACCGTCCCCGTGGAAACCTGCTCCGTCCATCAGATGATCGCGCTCGACGTGCGGACCGGCGAACGCGCGACGGCGGCGACCCCGCGGCAACAGGTCGAGGAGCGCCTGTTCACCGTCCACCCACCGCTCTTCCACGCCTGGATGCACGCCCACGGCATGCCGCTGCCGCCCGGCGAGGGGAGAGGCACGCCCGGCGTGGCGCGCACGCCCGGCCGGGCGACGCTGCCCGTCGAGCCCGGTCTCGCCGTCCTCGATCCCCCCTCGGGCACCCGGTTCCAGATCGACCCCAGGCTGCGTCCCGAGTACCAGCGCGTCCTGCTGCGCGCCGCGGTCCCACCGGGGCTCCGCCACGTCGCCTGGTGCATCGACGGCCGGGCGATCGGGACGGAGGGGACACCGGCCTTCACGAGCGGGAGCGCCCCGCTCGCCTCCTGGCAGCTCGCGCCAGGCCGCCACCGGCTGGAGCTGCGCGCCACGCGTCTCACCGGCGAGCGCGTGCGCAGTGCACCGGCCTTCGTACTGGTCACCGGCAAGGACCAGGGAGACTCCCCGTGATGTCAATGAGACCGCCGAGCACCCACCGCCTGCCGGCCGGCCCGGCCTTCGTCCTTGCCGCCCTCACCGCTGTCATGGCCACCGCCTCCTGCTCGCGCGACGAGCCGCCTCCCGATCCACCACCACCGCTCCGGGTCGAGCGGCTCGAGCTCGATGTCCCCGCCACCAGCGCGTCCGCGACGCCGTCGCCACTCGCCACCGCCGGCGCGCTGCGCGTGGTGAGTGCC
>JASFRE010000019.1:0-19639 GCA_050115055.1 Candidatus Eiseniibacteriota bacterium
GATGACGAGCTCCTGACCGGTGATCCGCATCCCTACTTCATCGACTCGGGTGACTTCCCGCTGTGGCACGATCACTCGATCGAGGAGATCACCGCCGACTGGGACCTGACGGCGATCGGCGATCGCCACCGCTGGAAGACCGGCTTCGAGCACTCCTTCCAGAACGTCCAGTTCATCGACATCCAGCGCCCCTGGCAGGAGGATCCAGACGGCCTGGGTGGTCAGCACGATCTCTACAACGTGCACCCACAGGTCGGGGCGGCCTACGTGCAGGACCGGATCGAGTACGAGGGTGTCGTCGCCCAGTTCGGGCTGCGCTTCGACTACTGGTATCCGGGACGCGAGGTCGAGGCGGCGATCGCCGACACGAACCGCGTGGGAACCACCCCATCGATCCAGCGGGCCTTCCAGGACGACACGTTCGGCCTGTTCGGCCACCGTCTGAAGGCGCGCTGGAGCCCGCGCGTCTCCGTGTCGCATCCGATCACCGAGCGTGATCACCTGTTCTTCAACTACGGCCGGTTCGCGCAGTGGCCAACCTACTTCTACGTCTACTCGAAGATCGGCTCGGTCTCGAGCGAGGACTTTCCGCTGATCGGCAACCTGAATCTCGACCCCGAGGTGTCGACACAGTTCGAGATCGGCGGTGCACACCAGTTCCGCGACGACCTGGCGCTCAACGTGACGCTGTTCTTCAAGGACCAGTACGACTATCCGGTGGCGGTGCGCCGCTCGACGCTCGGGCAGGGCGACGTCTTCATCTACGACAACCTGCACTACGGTCGGTCGCGCGGCATCGAGCTCGAGCTCGAGAAACGTCCGGCACCCTATCTCGGCACGACGATCGGCTACACCTATCAGATCTCGACGGCGCTGAGCTCCGATCCGAACGAGTCGCAGGAGCAGCAGGAGCTGGAGGGCGCCGCGGCCCAGATCGGTCTCGAGGAGGGCTTCACCTACTGGAACCGCCCGCACCGGGTGACGGCTGCGATCGAGTTCCGCGTCCGGCGCGGTGACCGGCGCCCGCGCGTGCCGCTGATCGGCATCGAGCTGCCCGACGACCTGTCGTTCCATCTCTACTACGAGGGACAGTCGGGTCGGGCGTACACGCCAGAGGACCTGCGCGGCGAGCGGACCGGCGAGTACTACTCGAAGAACGCGGAGTTCGAGCACCGGATCGATCTCAAGCTGCAGCGGAGCTGGCAGGTCTGGGGCACGCGCCTGACCGGCACGCTCGATATCCGCAACGTGCTGAATCACCGGCACCCGCGGCGCATCGATCCCTCGACGGGCGAGCGCCCCGAGGACGGGGTCGGGCAGTGGATGGACCCACCCAGCGACGAGGCCTCGCGTCTGGTGCGAGAGGCCATCCTCGCCAACCCGTCGTATCTCTCGACGCCGCGGCAGACGCGGATCGGCGTGGGGCTGACATGGTGACGCGGCGACACGACACGGAACGGCGGTGGATGGATCGCTCGGCGGTCACGCTGGCGGTACTCCTCGTCGCGACCCTCGGGACGGTGCCGGCGACGCGGGCCGCCAACATCGGCTCGCAGCGGGTCGGGACCTCGGCGCTCACCTTCCTCAAGATCGGCGTCGGCGCGCGTCCTGCTGCGATGGGGCAATCGGTCATCGCGCTGCCCGGAGATCCGGAGGCGCTCTTCCACAACCCGGCCGGTCTCGCCGACATCAAGCGGCGGGCCGTGGTCTTCGAGCGCGTGTCGTGGCTCACGGGCATCGACGTGACGGCGGTCGGCCTGGCGGCGCCGGTGCCCTGGGGTGGCGTGGCCGGTGCGTCGCTCATGGGCCTCGGGGTCGAGATGGAGGAGACCACCGAGCTGGCGCCGTCGGGTACCGGGCGCAGCTTCAGCCATCGTGACCTGGCCGCCGGACTGTCCTACGCGCGCCACCTGACCGACCGCTTCTCGCTCGGCCTGTCGGCACGCCTGATCTACGAGGCGCTCGGCACCGAGATCGGCGGCCCGAGCGGCGTCACCTGGGTCATGGACATGGGCACGACCTTCCACACCGGCTTCCGGAACGTCGTCCTGGCGGTCGCCATCCAGAGCTTCGGGGCCGATCTCGATCCCGGTGGTGGCTTCGTCGACTCGCGCCCGGGGGAGGGGACGGCGGTCGAGTACTCGTCGTACTCGCCACCGACGACCTTCCGTCTGGGCACTGCCTACCAGCTGTGGGCGGTGCCGCGCGCCGAGCTCAACGTCACCGGCGAGTTCGTGCGACCGGCCGACAACGACGAGACCCTGCGTTTCGGGACCGAGCTCGAGATGGTCGGCGGCCGGCTCATGCTGCGCGGCGGCTACGACGGCGCCTCGGACGCACTGCCCTGGAGCGGCGGCTTCGGGGTCGCCTGGTGGAACGACCAGATCGACCTGGCTCTCGATTATGCATTCAGTCACTCGGAGTACTTCGACCGTGTCGACCGCGTGTCGCTCAAGCTCTCCTTCTAGCGTGCAGGCCGTCGCGCCCGCACGCGCCCTGGGCGTCGTGCTCGTCGCCGCGCTCCTCCATGTGTCCTGCGGCAACCGCACCGAGCTGCCGCAGGAGTCGGCTGGCGGCTTCGTGCCGGCCAGCGACACCTATGTCGTCAAGCAGGTCTGGGAGGGGTTCGACGGCGCCGCCGACATCGTCCTGACCAGCGGCAGCCAGGTCTTCGTCTCCTTCCCGGCAGCAGGCCAGGTGGTGGGATACTACTCGACGGGCGCCACGCCGCGGCCCAATGGCAAGGTCTTCGTGGGGCGCGCACCGACGCGCATCGCCGAGGGCCCCGACCGCACGCTCCTCGTCGCCGATGCCGACGAGGACGGCCCCGTGATCATCGTCTTCGACCAGGCCACGACCGATACCGTGCGCACCGTGCGGGATACGAGCTGGGTCGAGGTGGCCGGCATCACGGCCGACGACGCCGGGGCGCTCTACGTGGCCGACCGGGGCGGCAACCGCGTGCGCAAGTACGACACCGGCGGCGCGCTGCTTCTCGAGCTCGCCGACGAGGGCGACGGCATCGGCTTCGTGCGCGGTCCGACCGGTCTCGATCTGGTGCCCGAGGGGATCCTGGTGGTCGACACCGGCAAGGGCGATGGCGGCTGGATCCAGGCGCTCGAGCCGGACGAGGCCGGCGAGGCCGTCTACTTCCTGACCGGCGACGACAGCCCGGAGGGTGGTTTTGCCGCGATCGCAGACGTCGCCGGGGACGGCGACGGCAACGTCTACGTCGTCGATCGCGGCCACGCCACGGTGCTCAAGTACGACGCCGACCAGGATTTCGACCAGCGCGTCGAGCTCAACGCGCCGCCGGGATCGAACGGCCACCTGGCCGACCCGGTCGCGGCGAGCGCCAACACGCGCCGGATCTACGTGATCGATGCCGGGGACGGCACGATCGTCACCTTCGAGCTGGACCAGTGAGGCGACCGAGCGTGATGGCGAGGACGACAGGGAGCGGTGAGTGGGGGCGCGGGCGGCGCGTTTCCTGGCTCGGGGTGGCGCTGGCGCTTGCTCTCCTCTCCGGTCTGGCGATGGCCGCCACCGACCGCGGCCGGCACCGGGCACGTGCGGCCGGCGCACCGCGCCCGGAAGCGGTGCGAGCCTCGGCGCTCGTGGCGGCGCGGGCCGGCGCCTCCGACGACGACGCGCCCTTCCAGGAAACCACGACCTCGATCGGGCAGGTCGGGCTGGCCATCACCAACTTCGGGTTCTTCGGCAACAACTTCCGGACGCGATCGCCGTCATTCGAGTATCCGCTCGGCTCGGACGTCGAGCACATGGTGCGTGGCGGGGTCTGGATCGGCGCCATCCGTGCCGACACCGGCGACACACTCCTCGCGTCGGGAACCAGCGACGGTCAGGTGGGCGCCGATACCGATGCCGCCACCGAGTACCATCCGACCAGCCGCATCGTGCGGCGCTCGATTCTCATCAACGACCGCAACTACTCGCCGGAGGCGGTGTCCGAGGAGGACTTCGTCACCGCCTACGCCGACACGATTCCGATCGAGCGTCCCAACGAGGAGGACCACCACCCGATGGGGATCGAGGTCCTGCAGCAGGTCTACGGCTGGAGCTTCGACCCGGCCAACGGCTTCGTCATCGTCCAGGTCCAGGTGGTGAATCTGAACGAGGACGTCGACCTGCTCGACGTGCACATCGGCATGTACGCCGAGCTCGCCTCTGGATACAAGGGCGGCTACGAGGACTGGCCGCCGGGCGGCGCCTGGTTCGATCAGAAGATCCTCGAGTTCGATCCCGAGCGCTGGGTCGTCTTCGAGCACAACGTCGACTTCGATGGCGGCGATGCGCCGCAGTACGGCGCCATCGGCCTGCTCGGCACGCGCCCGCAGCCGGTCTCCGAGATGTCCCGCTCCTTCCGCTGGTGGGCCTGGGATCCCGGCAACGCCGAGCGCGACACCGACGTCGAGCGCTACATCACGCTCGCCACCCCGGGCGCCGACGATGTCAGCTCGATCCAGCTCCGCGACGACCCGGCGGAGCTGCTCGGGGTCGGGCCGTGGCCGATCCTGGCGCCGGGCGACACGGCCACCGCCGCCTTCGCCTTCATCGGCGGCAACGACGTGGCCGACGCTCAGGCCAAGTTCGACTGGGCGAAGACGGCGTTCGACCGCAACTACATCGTGCCGCTGCCGCCTCCGTCGCCGCGGCTGGTCGCCGACCCGCGCCCCGGCGGCGTCACGGTACGCTGGGATCACAGTCCGGAGTCGGTGCGGGACGCTGCGTCCGACACCCTCGACTTCGCCGGCTACCGGCTCTACGTGAGCGACGGCACGACCGGCGAGACCGGGCTCGACTGGTCGCAGGTGCTCGAGGCCGACGTCGCCGGCGACTCGATCGGCTTCGAGACCGGGCTCGACTTCGTCGCCGATCCGTTCATCAGCGAGACCGGTGACTCGCTGCACTACCGCTTCGACATCGACGGGCTCCGGGACGGGTACAAGTACTTCGTTTCGATCACCTCGTTCGACTTCGGGGATGTCGCGACCAACACGCCGCCGCTCGAGAGCGGCACCAGCCAGAACCGGACCGCGATCATCCCGGGTGCCGATCCGGATCCGGGCGGCACTCTGGGCGTGGTGGTCTATCCGAATCCCTACCGGGGACGCGCGTCCTGGGACGGAACGCTCGAGCGCGAGCGCTTCATCTGGTTCGCCAACCTGCCGCCGCGGGCCGAGATCCGCATCTATACGCTGGGCGGCGACTGGGTGGAGACCATCGACTTCGACGCCGCCACCTACAGCGGCGCCAATGCGGCCGGGGTCTACGATCCCGGCGCCTTCCAGGATCGACCGGTCCTCGCTGGCGGGCTCGCCGCCTGGAATCTGCTCAACTGGAACAGCCGGCCGGTCGGCACCGGGCTCTACCTGTACGTGGTGCGCGACCGCGACTCCGGCCGCATGCAGAGCGGCCGGTTCATGGTGCTGAAGTGAGTGGCGCGGCAGGGAGCGACGGGATGGACGCTGGACGGACACGCGATGCGAGGCGATCCGCGACCGGGCGACTGCGGGTCTTGGTCTGTCTGGCCATCACGGCGACCGGCATCGGGCTGGCCGCCGGCTGCAGCGTCGACTCCGGGCCGGCCGGCCCGAACCGGCCACCGGAGACGCTCCTCACCTTCGCCGGCCCGGTCGACACGGTGAACTCGCACGTGCGCCTGCGCTGGTGGGGTTCCGATCCGGACGGCACGGTGACCGGCTACGAGTACCGCTGGGCGTTCGACGGCGGCACACCGGCGGACTGGACCTTCACCGCCGCGCTGACCGACAGCTTCGCGTTGCCGGCGCCGTCCGGTGCCGCCTCGCACCGCTTCGAGGTCCGCGCCATCGACGACGCCGGCGAGGCCGACCCGACCCCGGCGGCACAGACCTATCACGTCTACAACCGGCCGCCGACGATCCGCTTCCGGAGCGTGAGCTCGCTGCCCGCGGTGAGCCTGCCGGCGGTGACGGTCGAGTTCGTCGCCGAGGACCCGGACGGCGACGATACGGTGCGCGAGGTGGTGGCCTGGCTCGACGGCCAGGATCCGGAGACCGAGGGCAACCGGGTGCCGTACCCGGCGGTCTTCGTGACCTACGGACCCGAGGACTTCGCGACCTACGGTGAGCGCACGCTGTTCCTGCAGGCGATCGACGACGGCGGCGCGAAGAGCAACGCCATCCAGCACACCCTGGACGTGGTCGAGCCGGTGGGCACCGTCCTGCTCCTCGACGACATGCCGGACGACATCGCCGGGGGCACGACGCAGACCGATCCGTTCTATCGCGAGGCGATGGACGAGGTCATGGCCGGCGCGCCGTACACGCTGCACAAGATCGAGGAGGCGCCGTTCCGGACCCGTGACGAGGCGGCCGCCATCTTCGGGCTGTTCGACGTCGTCGTCTGGTACCAGGGCACCAACACCGTCGACGAGTTCGAGAACCCGATCCCCGTCTCCACCTTCTCGCTGGCGAACGCCACCGACGCCATCCGCGCCCTCCTGGCGCGCGGTGGCCGCATGCTGCTCGTCACCATGAACGCGGTCGGTGACCAGGGGGCGTTCAGCGACGACTTCGCCCGCGAGACCCTGGGTCTCGACTCCTGGCTCCTGAACGAGGAGTCGGCCGAGCCCGAGACCGACACCAACTTCTTCCTCCAGACGCGCTACTACACCGGCCAGCCACGCTGGTTGATCGAGGGGCGTGGCGCGGGGCTCTACGAGGACCTCGGGGTCATCGGCTTCTACTGGGGCGTCGAGCTGGCGGCGGCCGCTCCCGGCGTCGAGGTCCTGTACGAGATCCCGGCCGACATCGTCTACGAGGGCCAGCCACGGGCGGTGATCGCCACCCGGATCGCCGGCCCGGGCGCTATGATCTACCTGGGTTTCCCGCTGAGCCGTTGCTCCTTCGAGCAGCGGCATCGAGCGGTCATCCGCTCGATCCTAAGGGACGAGCTGGCGCTGCCCTAGCACCGCCGCGGCGCACCGACCGGCCAGACCCGGCCGGCGCCGCCCGATACCGTGGGCCGGGGCGCCCGGGGCCCGTCCGGCCCCGGCCGGCCACCAGAGGAGCTGAGCCCCGTCCGCGCGCAGGCGCTGGCCGGGCGCCATTCGCGATCGATAGCCAGTCCCGGGGACAGGACGCCCCCGGGGTCGTGCCGCACGAGGCACCCATCCGACGAGGAGGTCACGGCATCATGCGACGATTCATTCTGCTCACTCTCGCCGGGCTCGTCACGCTGGGCGGGACGTCATGGGCGCAGAACCCGCTCAACGCCTACATCCCCGACATTCGGAACGGAGTCTTCGCCGAGGGGACGTTCGTCATCTGCAGGGAGGTCGTGGTCACCGGCAAGGCGCCCTTTGGTTGCTGGGTCCAGGAGCCGGCGACAACCTCCTTCGAGCGCTCGGGCATCTGGTGCTACACGCAGTCGACACCTGCCGTCGAGATCGGCGACCTGGTCGATATCAGCGGCGAGTACTCCGAGTACTTCGGCGCGTCCGAGATCGACGTCACCCTGGGCGGTCAGATCGTCAACCAGGGCCTGAGCCCGGTGCCCGACCCGCCGGTGCGGACGACGGCAGAGCTGACGACCGGCAGCCCGACGGCCGAGGAGTGGGAGGGCGTGCTGGTCCAGATCGAGGACGTCGAGGTGATCACCCACCTCGGCTTCGGCGAGTACAGCGTCATGCCGATCGGTGGCTCACCGTTCGACACGCTGCGCTGCGACGATCGGTCGATCACCGCGCCGCCGCGACCACCGGTCGGCTCCCAGTTCAACTCGATCACCGGCATCCTCGACTACACCTTCGACGACTTCAAGCTCGTGCCGCGTGACAACGACGACTTCGACTGGATCGCCGGCGAGCCGGCGCCAACGATCGAGCTGGCCTACTGCACGTCGAACAGCGACGTCGTCGTGGTCTTCGACCGCAACGTCGGTCAGGCCTCGGCAGAGGACGAGCTCAACTACTTCTTCGTGAACCTGGGCGACTTCGCCGCCTCGGCGACACTGACGGCACCCGACCAGGTGCTCCTGACCGTCTCGACCCCCTTCCTGACCGGCAACCCGGTGCCCGAGGAGCTGCAGGTCTCGGCGGTCGAGAACCAGGCCGGAACGCCGATGGGCACCGAGTCCACGACCTTCATCGCCGGCGTCAATACGATCTCGTTCGTGCAGACGATCGGCTCGGGACTCGATAGCTCGCAGGTCGCCGGCGAGATGGTGACCGTGACCGGCATCGTCACCGGTGACAACACCTATGACTACCTGCCGCCCGATGGCTCGCGGTACTACATCGAGGAGCCGGGTGGTGGCCAGTGGTCGGGGATCTTCGTCTTCGACCGCCAGCACGCGGTCGAGCGCGGCCAGGAGATCCTGATCGCCGGCCGTTGCCTCGAGTACTTCTTCTTCACCGAGCTCGACACACCGCCCTACGTCGAGGTCCTGTCGACCGGCAACCCGGTGCCGGCCCCCGAGGTGCTGCCGACCTCGACGCTGTCGAGCGCGGCGCTGGCCGAACCCTGGGAGGGCGTCCTGGTGCGGGTCGAGAACGTCTTCGTCAACCAGGACACCTCGTTCGGCTTCGGCGAGTGGACGGTGGTCGACACGCCGGGAGACGCCGACACGGTGGTCGTCGGTGACGAGGGGCTCTACTTCTACGACCCGCAATTCGGGGATGCCCTCGGCTACGTGCAGGGGCCGATGGCCTACACGTTCGGCGACGTCAAGATCGAGCCGCGCCGCTGGGACGATATCGACTCGCCGAACGGCGTCGGTGTCGAGCCGGAGTCCGCGCCGGTCCTCCCGACCGAGCTCGGCGAGAGCTACCCCAACCCGTTCAACCCGTCGACCGCCATCCGCTTCAGCCTGCGCGAGGCCGGCGACGTGTCGATCCGCATCTTCGACGAGTCGGGCCGTCTGGTGCGGGTGCTGACCGACGAGGCGTTCGATACCGGGTTGCACGAGGTGGCCTGGGACGGTCGCGACGACGCGGGGCAGGGCGTCTCGAGCGGCGTCTACTTCTATCGCTTCGAGGCGGACGGGGTGAGCGAGACCCGCAAGCTGACCCTGATGAAGTAGGCGCGCCACGGGGTCGATCGTCCGGGACCATGCGGGGGCGTCTCCGGGACCGGGGAGACGCCCTCCGCATGTCGCCCGGCGGCGCCGGACGCGGTGGGGAGGTGCGATGAGCCCGAGGTCGATCCTGCTCGTCGGCCTGGTGGGGGCCCTGTTGCTCGCCGGCGCGGGTGGCCGCTGGATTGCCCCGTCGAGCCCGGCCCAGTCGACCCCGGCTGCGTCGGGCCCGGCTGTGTCGAGTCCGGCCGCGGCGAACCCGGCCCAGTCGACCCAGGCTGCGTCGAGCCCGGCCGCGTCGAGCCCGGCCGCGGCGCCGACGGTGGACGCCTGCGTCGGGCTCGACCACGCGCTGCCGCGCCTCGACCGACTGCCGGCGGCCAGCGTCGACAGCCTCCTCGAACGTCTCGCCAGGACGAAGCCCGACCTCGCGACGCGCCTGCGAGCCCTGGTCGCGGCCCGGCTCGGGGTGCCCTACGCCCTCGGCACGCTCGGCGAGCGATCGGACGACGATCCCGACCCCGTCTTCCGCCTCGATGAGGCCGACTGCACGGTGCTGGTCCTCACCACCGTTGCCCTCGCGCAGTCGCGCACGCTGGCCGAGGCCGAGGCCTGGATGGGGCCGGCCAACTACCATGCCGTCGGCGACTCCTTCCCGGTGACGTACTCGAACCGGCTCCACTTCACCACCGATCGCCTGCTCGATTCGCCGCTCTTCGAGGACCTCACACCGCGGGTGGCGGCTCCCGCGGAGCGGCAACGCGTCACCGTGACCCTGAATCGCCGCGCCGATGGCCGGCCGCTGCTGCCCATTGCCTGGGAGCGCCGGGTCACGATCGACTATGTGCCTGCCGAGCACGTCGAGGCGGTGATCGATCGCCTGCCGCCGGTCGCCGGCATCGCCTTCGTCCGCACCGGCTGGATCGAGCGCGGCCTGCTCGTCGCTCACGAGGGCTTCCTGGTCGACGGACGCTGCCTGGTGCACGCCTCCTCGGCGGCGGGTCGCGTCGTGGCCGTCGACCTGCTCGACTACCTCTGGCGGCGGGATGCCACCGGCGCCGGCGACGGCGCCGGCGACGACGCCAGCGCCGATGCATCGGTGGCGCCGCGCTTCGATGGCGCGCTCTTCTTCGGGCTGGTCGACGCGCGCGACCGGATCGACCCGGGGCGCACCGTGCTGCCGGCCGCGGACGGCAGCTAGCGAATCGCCGGTCTCCCGCCGACCGTACGCTGCATCACGTCATGCCCTGCGCCGGGTGGAGCGCGTCGCCCGCGCATCACCCCGGGTATTGTCCGCACTCCTGCCGCCGGACCGCCCGTCGACCGCGTGTTCCCACCGTCCGTTCTCAATGCCGACCGTTTGCCCGGCCGTTCAACCGCTCGACCGCTTCCTGTGGCGCTTGGGCGACAACGGGTTGGCGTTGTTGAGAATGCCCTCAAGATAAGCGCGGGACCTTCCGCTGGCGAGCCCCGCGCCCCGGTCCTCGACGCGCCCCCCGCCGACCCGATCCCCGAGGCCATGATGATCGTTCCCGCGCGTCCCGTGCGTTCGTCCAAGGATCGTCGTCCGGCGAGTGACCGGCAGCATCCGGTCGACTCCGTCACCACCGCCGTGCTGACCGAGGAGCAGATCCGTGCCGATGTCGCTCGCGAGCGCCGAAGATTGCTCGAGGAGGCGGGGCTCGACGACGACCTGGCCGTGGGCGCGGAGCACTTCGAGCGCACGCCCGAGGAGGGCTTCACGCGCGATCAGCGCGACGCGACCACGATCCTGATCGGGGGGCTGACCTGGAAGCACGAGCACCTGATCCGCGCCGCCTGGCAGGGGCTCGGCTACTCGGTCGAGGTCTTGCCGACGCCCGACGTCCAGGCCTTCCAGCTCGGCAAGGAGTATGGCAACAACGGCCAGTGCAACCCGACCTACTTCACGGTCGGCAACCTCGTGCAGTTCCTGCAACGGAAGCGCGACGAGGAGGGCATCCACCCCGACGAGCTCGCCCGCCGCTACGTCTTCCTGACCGCCGGCGCCTGCGGCCCCTGCCGCTTCGGCATGTACGAGGCCGAGTACCGTCTGGCGCTCCGCAACTCGGGCTTCGACCGCTTCCGTGTGCTGCTCTTCCAGCAGTCGGGCGGGCTCAGCCAGTCCGACGTGGAGGCGGGGCTCGAGATGAACCTCGACTTCTTCCTCGGCATGCTGAACGCGATGCTGATCGGCGACCTGGTGAACGAGCTCGCCTATCAGGTCCGGCCGTACGAGGTGGAGCCGGGTGCGACCGACCGCGCGCTGACCGACTCCATGACCCATCTGGAAGAGGTCTTCCGCCGGCACGCGCCGTGGAAGCTGGACGACAGCTGGAAGGGACGCTGGGCGGCGCGACTCACCGGCTCGCCCGCCTCGATCGAGTCGCTCGGCAAGTTCGTCGAGCAGCTCCGGGGCGACACCTTCACGAACGCCCTCCGCTGGGTGCGAGAGCGCTTCGACCAGGTCGAGGTCGACCGCCTGCGCCCGCGGCCGATCGTCAAGATCACCGGCGAGTTCTGGGCCCAGACCACCGAGGGCGACGGCAACTTCAACATGTTCCCGTTCCTGGAGCGCGAAGGTGCCGAGGTCCTGGTCGAGCCGATCGCCACCTGGATCATGTACATGATCCACCAGGCCAAGCAGAAGCAGCGCGACCGCCGGGGGCTCCTGGCGACGGTGCCGGCCTCGGGCATCGGCCGGGTGCGCGAACGCGTGCGTGACGAGGCGCATCATCGCTCGGTGCTGGCGCGGCTGACCCTGGCCGAGCGGCTCTTCGCCTCGAACTTCGGGCGGCTCCAGGAGGCGCTGGGCGGCACCTGCCACGGGCTCACCGACCAGTACGAGCTGCAGCGTGTCGGTCATCCCTACTACAACTCGCGGGCCGGCGGCGGCGAGGGTCACCTCGAGGTGGCCAAGAACATCTACTACTCGGCGAAGGGCCTGTGCCACATGGTGCTCAGCCTGAAGCCCTTCGGGTGCATGCCCTCGACCCAGTCGGACGGCGTCCAGGCGGCCGTGGTCAATCACTACAAGGACATCATCTACCTGGCGATCGAGACCTCCGGCGAGGGCGAGGTGAACGCCCACAGCCGCGTGCAGATGG
Source organism: Candidatus Eiseniibacteriota bacterium (assembly GCA_050115055.1). Classification (GTDB taxonomy): domain Bacteria; phylum Eisenbacteria; class RBG-16-71-46; order CAVPCR01; family CBDCWB01; genus JASFRE01. Next base: position 12,207 of record JASFRE010000019.1, read on the forward strand.
CGCTCGGCGAGGCCAAGATGCGCGCCAAGCAGGAGTTCGCCGAGACGGTGGCACGGACCGGCTACACGCTCGAGATGCTGCGGGACCACGTCGCCGCGCACCCGGAGCTCCGCCGCCCGCTCTCGACCCCGGTCGTGCACGCGGACGGCAGCGTCGGCGTCGGTGCCGCCTTCGCCCTGCAGGTCGCGGCGCACATGCGGGCGCGGGGGGTGCGTGGATGACGGCGACCCGCGAGGAAGAGCGCATCCCCGGCTTCATGATGGGCATCGATGTCGGGTCGACGACCGTGAAGAGCGTCGTCGTCGACGTGACGAGCGACGTCATCGTCTGGTCGGACTACAAGCGGCACGACACCAAGCAGCCGGAGATGACCCTCGAGTTCCTCAGGCGGATCGAGGCCGAGACCGGGGTGACGCCGGACAACACCCGGGTCTTCATCACCGGTTCGGGTGGCGGCGAGCTGGCGCCGCTGATCGGCGCCAAGTTCGTGCAGGAGGTCAATGCCGTCTCGATGGCGGTCGAGCGTCTCTATCCGGAAGCCGGCTCGGTGGTCGAGCTCGGCGGGCAGGACGCCAAGATCATCATCTTCAAGGAGGACGAGGAGACCGGCCGCAAGAAGAAGATCCCGTCGATGAACGACAAGTGCGCCGGCGGCACCGGCGCGGTCATCGACAAGATCAACGCCAAGCTCAAGATCCCTGCCGAGAAGCTCTGCGACATGGGCTACTCGGGTCTCAAGCTGCACCCTGTGGCCGGCAAGTGCGGGGTCTTCGCCGAGACCGACATCAATGGCCTGCAGAAGCAGGGCGTGCCGCCGGACGAGCTCATGGCGTCGCTCTTCGATGCCATCATCCAGCAGAACCTCTCGGTGCTGACCCGGGGCAACACGCTGCGGCCGCACGTCCTCCTGCTCGGCGGCCCCAACACCTACATCCGCGGCATGGTCGAGGCCTGGAAGGAGGCGATCCCGCAGGTCTGGAAGGACCGGCGCTTCCCGTTGCCCGAGGACGTGGAGCCGGCGGAGCTGATCCGGGTGCCGGAGAAAGCGCATCTGTTCGCGGCGATCGGGGCGGTCGAGTTCGGGAAGAGCGAGGATGCCGACATCGGTCGCTATCGCGGCTGGCAGCGGCTCGACGAGTTCATCCGCATCGACCGCGAGAAGGCGAAGCTGGCGGCGGGCAGCGGTCAGGGCCTGGCTGGCAGCGCCGAGGAGCTGGCCGCGTTTCGCGAGCGCTTCCGGCGGGAGCCGTTCGTCACCGCTACCTTCGGGGAGGGGGAGACGGTCCGTGCCTTCGTCGGCATCGACGGCGGCTCGACCTCGACCAAGGCGGTGCTGGTCGGCACCGAGCGTCAGGTCCTGGCCAAGGCCTACCAGCTCTCGAAGGGCAACCCGATCGAGGACTCGGTCGAGGTGGTCGACGCGCTCAGGCAGCAGGTGGAGGAGCAGGGAGCCCGCCTCGAGGTGCTGGGAGTCGGCACCACCGGCTATGCCAAGGACATCCTGCGCGACGTCCTCGGCGCCGACGCCGCCATCGTCGAGACCGTCGCCCACACCGAGTCGGCGCTCCACTTCTACGACGACGTCGACGTCGTCTGCGACGTCGGTGGTCAGGACATCAAGATCATCATCCTGAAGAACCGGCAGGTGAAGGACTTCAAGCTCAACACGCAGTGCTCGGCCGGCAACGGGTACTTCTTGCAGTCGACCGCCGAGACCTTCGGCTTCAAGGTGGAGGAGTTCGCCGACGCCGCCTTCTCGGCCCGCGCGTTCCCGGAGTTCGGCTACGGCTGTGCGGTGTTCATGCAGTCGGACATCGTCGACTTCCAGCGCAAGGGCTGGGAGCCGCAGGAGATCATGGCCGGGCTGGCCAACGTGCTGCCCAAGAATATCTGGCTCTACGTCTCGCAGATCCCCAACCTGGCCAAGCTGGGGCGCAACTTCGTGCTGCAGGGCGGTACGCAGTACAACCTGGCGGCCGTCAAGGCACAGGTCGACTTCATCGAGAAGCGCTTCGTCGACAAGGGCGAGGCGGCGCCGAACATCTGGGTGCACCGGCACGCGGGCGAGTCGGGGGCGATCGGCGCGGCGCTCGAGGCGGCACGGCTCCACGCCGGCGGTCACCGCACCTCATTCATCGGCATGGACGCCATGCGCGAGATCGCCTACACGACGACGCGCAGCGAGGCCACGCGCTGCTACTTCTGCAAGAACAAGTGCCTCCGGACGTTCATCGACGTGACCACGGCGGGCACGAACGGCGGAGTGGCGACCGTGGTGCCGGACGTGACGCCGGATGCGACGGTGGACGTGGCGCCGGATGCGGCGACGGTCGTGCCGCCGGCCGACCCGCTTGTCCCGCCTCTGCCGGCAACGGAGACCGCGTCGAAGAGCAAGGTGCCGCTGGCCGACGGCGCCAAGCGGCTCATCATCGCCACCTGCGAGAAGGGCACGGTCGAGGATCTCCAGTCGATGCGGGAGATCAAGAAGGGGCTCGACTCGGTCAAGAAGCAGAACCCCGACCTGATCGACGAGTGGGCGCGTGCCGCCTTCAGGAGCTGGAAGCCGGCGGCGGTCGCCTCGCCGGCGCCGCGCCGCGCCTGGAGCGCCCGAGGACGCCGGCGCGCCGAGCTCGTCCGGGCGCGCAGCGAGCTCCGCATCGGCCTGCCGCGGGTTCTGAACCTCTACTCGACCGCGCCGTTCTTCACGGCCTATCTCGAGGCCCTCGGCGTGAGCGACAGGAACATCGTCTTCTCCGACTACACCTCGGAGGAGCTCTACAAGGCGGGCTCGAAGCGCGGTTCGATCGACCCCTGCTTCCCATCGAAGGTGGCCAACGCGCACGTCCACAACCTGCTCAGCGTGCACCATGCGAAGCGCGAGCTCGACCTGATCGTCTTCCCGATGCTCGACTGCCTCACGTCGCCGCTCGCCGGCACCCAGGGGAGCCGCGTCTGTCCGACCGTGGCGGCAACGCCGGAGGCCGTCAAGGCGGCCTACACCAAGGAGGGCAATGCCTTCGCCGAGCGCGGCATCCGCTACGTGGACACCTTCGTCAACCTCTCGGAGCCGGCGCTCTGCTCGCGCCAGCTGTTCGCCGACTTCGAACCGGTGCTCGGCCTCGATCAGGTCGAGCACGAGCGGGCGATGGCGGAGGCCTACGCGGCGCTCGAGCGCTTCACGAACGCCATGCGCCAGCGCGGCCGCGAGGTGCTCGAGATGCTCGAGCGCGAGGAGCGCGTCGGCATCGTGGTGCTGGCGCGCCCCTACCACTCCGACCCCGGACTCAATCACGAGATCACCACCGAGTTCCAGAAGCTGGGCTACCCGGTGATCGCACAGGACTGCCTGCCGGTCGACGGTCCGATCGTCGAGCGCATCTTCCGGGAGGATCTCGAGCGCGGTCGCATCAGCGACCCGATGAGCATTTCCGACGTCTGGAAGAACTCCTACTCGGAGAACACCAGCCGCAAGGTCTGGGCCGCCAAGTTCACGGCGCGGCATCCGAACCTGGTGGCGCTCGAGCTGTCGAGCTTCAAGTGCGGGCACGACGCGCCGATCTACAGCGTCATCGAGGAGATCGTCGAGTCCTCCGGAACACCGTACTTCAGCTTCAAGGACATCGATGAGAACAAGCCATCCGGATCGATCAAGATCCGCGTGGAGACCATCGACTATTTCCTCGGGCGGTACGTCGAGCGACTCCGCGGTCAGAATCGTGCGCGGCGCCAGATCGAGGACCGGCTCCGGGAGTACGAGCACCGGTTGCGAACCGGGGCCTGGCAGCCGGCGGCATCGGTCGAGACCTTCCTCGATGGCGCCGAGGAGGAACAGGGAGTCGGCGAGCACGCGCTCGGCGGCGTGGCGGTGCGAGGACACGATGCGTGAGTCGGAGCGGGTCCTGTTCGAGATCTACGCGGACCGCACCTATCACGACCGTTACCGGGTCGTCTACTACACGGAGCTGGGCGAGCGCAATCGCGACACGGAGATCGCGCGCGCGCTCGCCGGCGAGCACTTCTGCGACGGCTTCATCCCCGAGCGCCGGCGCTTCGAGGCCAAGCAGGTGATCGAGGCGTTCGTCGAGCGTCTGAACCGGGGGGAGGGCCTGCGCCCCGGCGATCTCGAGCAGGAGCTCGGAGGGCTGGCGGTCGGTCCGTGACCATCGCCGGCGGTCGACGATGGCGCCCTGGTGGTGGCGGGAACGCCGCGGCCCTCATCCTGGTGCCCGCACCGGCGGCCGGGCGCGCGCCCGCATGCGCCTGAGGCGGCAGAGGGCCCGCCGGTAGCCCTCCAGGCCGCCGGGGGTCTCGAGGATGCCCGGTCGTTCCGCCCAGCACGGATCACGCACCAGGCGCCCGAAGGCGCGCGCGCCGATCGCGCCGGCGCCGATCTCGGCGTGCCGGTCGAGCCGGCTGCCGAGACCCCCCTTCGAGTCGTTGAGGTGCAGGGCGCGTACAGCATCCAGCCCGACCACGCGCTCGATCTCGCCCAGTGTGGCCGCGTAGGCCCGCGGCGTGCGCAGGTCGTAGCCCGCCGCGAACAGGTGGCAGGTATCGATGCAGACCCCGAGTCGGCGTCGCCTTCCCGGGCACCGGCTGACCGCGTCGAGAAGCACCGCCAGGTGCTCGAGGCGATGTCCGAGCGTCGTTCCCTGTCCGGCGGTGTTCTCGACCAGCAGCGTCACGCGATGCCGGTCCTCGTCGAGGATGCTCTCGAGCTGGGCGGCGACCCGTTCGAGTCCCGCCTCCTCGCCGGCGCCCATGTGAGCGCCGGGATGGAAGACGAGGGCGTCGATCCCGAGGCGCGCCGAGCGTTCGATCTCGGCCAGGAAGGCGGCACGCGAGCGCGCGGCCAGCGCCGGATCCGGGCTCGCGAGATTGATCAGGTAGGAGTCGTGCACGAGGGTGGCACCGACCCCCGCCTGGCGGATCGCGCGCGCGAAGCGGCGCGCCGCCTCGGGTGCCACGTCGCGTACCCGCCACTGCATGCGGCTCCCCGTGAAGATCTGGATCGCCTCGCAGCCGAGTTCGCGCGCCTCGCGCACCGCACGCTCGAACCCACCACCGATCGAAACGTGCGCTCCCAGATGCATGCGTGGTCCTCGCAGGTCGTCTCGCCGGCGGCCGCCTGGCCAGTGGTCGTCTCGCCGGCGGCCGCCTGGCCAGCGGTCGTCTCGCCGGCGGCCGCCTGGCCAGTGGCCATCTCGCCAGCCGCCGGCCGACGCCGTGCGCACGGCGTCCAGCCGGCCGAGCGCCGCGCTGCCGAGCGGAATTGTCGGGGAGGATACGCGATGGTACCATGGACCTTCCGCCGCCGGGTGTGGCGCGGGAGGACCGCGATCGCCGGGCCGGTGGCGCGGCGTGCCCGCTGCCCGGGCGTATCCGTGAGACGGCTCACGGAGGAAGGAGCGGCGCGATCATGGCGAGCAAGGTCATCACGATCGACCACCACATCACCGAGCAGGAGCGCAAGTACCCGACAGCGACCGGTGACTTCTCGAACCTCCTGCAGGACATCGTGCTGGCTGCCAAGATGATCAACCGCGAGGTCAACAAGGCGGGGCTCGTCAACATCCTCGGCAAGACCGGCGAGACCAACGTGCAGGGCGAAGAGGTCATGAAGCTCGACGACTTCGCCAACAACATGATGTACAACGCCCTGAACCGCGCCGGGCGCCTGTGTATCATGGCCTCGGAGGAGTGCGCCGAGCCCCTGCCCATCCCCAGCCAGTATCCCTGCGGCAAGTACGTCCTCAACTTCGATCCGCTCGACGGCTCGTCCAACATCGACGCCAACGTCTCGATCGGCACCATCTTCTCGATCCACCGCCGTCTCGACGATGGCGATGGGCCCGGCACGATCGCCGACTGCATGCAGGTCGGCCAGAACCAGGTCTGCGCCGGCTACGTGCTCTACGGCTCGAGCACCGTCCTCGTCTACACCACCGGGCAGGGCACGCACGGCTTCACATTTGATCCGTCGGTGGGGGAGTTCCTGCTGAGCCACGAGCACATCCGGACGCCGCCGCGCGGCAGGATCTACTCGATCAACGAGGGCAACTACCATCGCTGGCAGCCGGGAGTGCGGCGGTACATCGCGCACTTGAAGACGCCCGACACGGTGACGGGACGGCCGTACTCGTCGCGCTACATCGGCTCGCTGGTCGCCGACTTCCACCGCAATCTGCTCTACGGCGGCGTCTTCCTCTATCCCGCCGACAAGAAGCATGCGCGCGGCAAGCTCCGGCTGCTCTACGAGGCCGCGCCGCTGGCGTTCATCTGCGAACAGGCGGGCGGCGCCGCCACGGACGGGCGGCGCCGTATCCTCGACATCAAGCCCGAGAGCCTGCACCAGCGCGTGCCGCTGGTCATCGGCAGCTCCGAGGACGTCGCGCAGGCGATGGAGTTCATGAACTCCGGGGTCTCGACGGCCACCCAGTAACCGGTGGGGATCAGCCGCCGCCTGGACCGCCGTGGCCAGTCTCGCCGCCGGCGCCGTGGCCATGCGGGTGCTGGCGTCCCGGATCGTCCGGAGAGCCGCCCGGACCGCGCATGTCGCCCGGGTCCTCGCCCGGTGCGGTGCCTGGCGGGTGATGCCCGGGACCGTCGCCGTGACGCTGCCGCTCGAGGTCCGCGAGAATGGTCTGGCGCCGGTCGCCGCGCTCGAGGCGGGCGAGCAGCGCGTCGACCACCCCCGGCAGCGCGTCGTGCCGCTGGCGTCCGAGGGCGCCGACCGCCGTCGCCAGTTGCTCGATCGCCTCACCGCGGAAGCCGTGCTGCCAGGCGCTCTGCACGAGCTCCCGGCAACGCCCGGGCTCGAGACCGGCGGCCCCGAGGCAGCCGAGCGCGATCACCGGCCCGCGCGCCTCACCGAGCCCGAGCCGCGCGCCCGCAACCATCTCGAGGGTCGCGGCCAGCGCCTCGTCCGGGATGCCGGCGCCGAGCGCATAGCCGGCATGATCGATCATCGCCAGCCGCTGCCGCTCCTCGACCTGGGTGCCGGCGAAGACCCGGTCGATCTGGCCGGCGGCGACCTCGAGCCGCTCCTCGAAGCGCTGCGCCACGGCATCGATGCGGGCCGGGGCGACGCCCTTGGCGAGTCCCTGCAGGTACCGATCGAGGACCGGTGCGACCGGCAATCGCGCCTCGCCGAGCCGCCGCGCCCGGACCAGGACGCCGGTCGCCCAGGCGGCCCCGGTCTCGCGCTCCCTGGCGCGCTCGAGGATCTCGGCCAGGATCGACCCATCGGCACCGGCCCGGACCGCAGCCCGCGCCGCCGTGCGCAGCGTCTGGCGCTCGGCGACCGGGAAGTGGTCGAGCGCCGCATCGAGCGTCGGGCCGCCGCGGTCGGGCTCGGTCTCGACCTGTGCGACCGCCGGCAGGCCCGTGGCGACGAGCACCATCCAGGCGGTGACGCACGCCGCGACGGCGCG